>NZ_AFGF01000017.1 GCF_000219125.1 Acetonema longum DSM 6540 | reverse complement strand
TTCATGTTATTGCCCACTTGATTTATACTTGCCGACATTTTTTCTACAACTAGCAGGGTATCGTGAGTTTCGCCCAATTGTACTGACGCATCTTTTGCCATACCGGCAATCGATGCCGCCACCTGCTCGGAAGCCTGGGCGGAATTAGCGGAAATCGCCATTAATTCCTCTGATGATACAGCAAGATGTTCGGACACTTGAGCTGTTTCGGCAATCATGCTTTGTAAATTCGCCACCATACTTCCAATGCTGTTTTCAAGAATACCTATTTCGTTTTTTATCCCGTTACGTGGAACAATTATATTCAAATCGCCACCAGCAATTCCTCTTGCCACATTGGACAATGCTGTTATTGGCCGGGCAATTTTACTGGAAGTCATCATAGTAATGATCAAACCAACAATCAATGTGACAATACTTAACAGAATAATATTGTTTCTGATTTCTGTAGCGATTTTATAAAGCTCCTGCGTTGGAAGAAACGTAGCGATAACCCAGTCTGAATTTGGCGTTTGCTTTGAAACAACAGAATAATTAGTATCTTTGATTGTCAATTCAGTCTGAACCTGCGGTGCCGCCAGTATTTTTTCAATTCCCTCAATTCCGATATCCTTTAAATATTTGTTATTGTGTTGGGGGTTGCGGGGATCTGCCAAGACCACGCCGGATTTATGTATCAGGATGCAATAGCCGGTTTCGCCGATTTTTATGCCGTTTAAAAATTCTGTGATTCTATCTGAGGAAACGTCAACTTCTATAACGCCGATTCCCCTCAGAGTTTTTTATTGGCGTGGAGTTACTGACAATTAGATTGCCGCTTACCGAATCAACATAGGGCTCTGTCCGGGAAATTTCATCTCCGCCATTGAGGGCAGCTTTATACCAAGGCCTTTTACGAGGATCGAAGTTTGCAGAGTTGCTGCTTTCCGGCCATAGAACATAGCCTCCTAATTCAGTGCCTATAGCTATATAAAGAGTTCCCGGATGAGTCTTTCCATAATTTTTCAAAGAACAGGAAAATTTCCTGCTCTATGCCACCATTTCTTGAAGGTGTCATGACTTTCTTTGTATCTGTGTTATCCATGTATTGGGTTAAGGTATTATCTGCTTTTAGAATGAGGGAATTAGTAGCAAGCATTTTTATGTCTTTGTCAATTGCTTCCTGATACAAATTGATTGCTTCGTTAGCTGTCTCGATCTGTTGTTCTGAAGTACTGAAATAATCCTTGAGAAGAGCTTTTTGGACTGTTGCATTTAGTATTACGCCTAACGGCAATACCGCAATAAGTATTAACAATAGCGAGTTGGCAATTAACTTAAGACGAATTCCTTGAATTTTTTTCTGTGTCATTGAAACCCCGCCTTGTTCAGAATTTCAAAACTGTCAAATACAAGTGTAAAGGTGAGCAAAACCATTGCCAGCATGCTTTGAGTTTTGCTCACCTTTTCCTCAGATGATAGTTCGTGTTTTATTCCTATTGGGACTAAGCCCAAATATCGCCAATGGTATAACCATTAATAAACAGGTTGCTAGGATCAAGAACATACACGTGCTATAACCGTTTTTCTCAAGCCACTTCATTTGTTCATATACAGTATTGCCTGGAATCTTGGGTACGCCGCCGGTGATTACCCGCATAGGTTCACCGGAATGGGTTTCCGCTGCGTTGAAAATTCTTTCTGTGATTCCTTTCGGATGGATATCTTTAATCGCGAGTGGCCTGATAGCATTCCGGAGTGCAAACCGTGGCGGTTGGCGGCGCACAATCACAATCTGCATCGCTATCATCTACAACACCATGGTTTTCCATTGTCAGGCACTCGCTGCACAGTTTGAAGGCTGCGAAAAAGCAGAGAATCATTAAGAATGAAATGGGAAGTCCAATCAAAACAAACACGCCTTTTATAGAATTTACGCCACCGGACGCTACCAGCAGATAGGAAACGGTAGTAATAATGATCCCCATTAGGATTTTGATCTTTTTAGGCGCTTCATCGTCAATCTGAAGCCTGCGCACACTGAGCGTGGATAAAACCGCCGCCATAGGGTCTGCAAGGCAACAAAAAGAGATGCAGGTCGAGACTATGAACGCAGCTATTAGCAGTGATCCCAATGGCATAGTAGACAATATTTGGAAAATAGCAGTCTGCATTCCATAGGTGTTAACAGCCTCCCAGATGTTTAAAACTCCCTTGGTTTGTAGACTGAGGGTCATGCTGCCAAAGATACCGATCCACATCATACAAAATATCGACGGTACTACCACACTGACCAATACGAATTGGCGAACCGTACGGCCTTTAGCCAGACGACTGAGAAACATCCCAATAACCGGTGCGTACACGAAGAAAGAAGCCCAGTACTGGATGATCCAATCCGCCGACCATTTATCTTCCGGAACCATTGCGTTGAGTGTGGTGGTTTTAGTCCCCCATGTGTCAATCATATTGCCAACCGCTTCTGTGCTGAGTTTGCTCATAAATATGGTATCGCCAAAGACGACCACAAATACCAGTACGCTGCTGAAAATACAGATTTTGATCGTAGATAGCCTTTTGAGGCCGTTTCCAATACCGGCTACACAGGAAATGGTGAAAACAACCCCAATACCAACTGCAATAATCAACCAAATCATTTTCGACTGTGGTATA
This sequence comes from Acetonema longum DSM 6540, assembly GCF_000219125.1. Classification (NCBI taxonomy): domain Bacteria; kingdom Bacillati; phylum Bacillota; class Negativicutes; family Acetonemataceae; genus Acetonema; species Acetonema longum. Next base: position 220,923 of record NZ_AFGF01000017.1, on the reverse strand, counting down.
CCAAACAGCTTTTCAATGCCAGCACCAACCTGCAGCAGGCCGACGCCCATTGAGTTTGCAACAGCACCGCACAAACAACAGATAACAAGTCCGTGGACAGCGGTTGTCAGCCAGGGAATGGGTCTGCGGAACACGCACTCAATCAGCGAACCGAAGGAAAGGCACTGTTTACGGTTATAGGTCACGAGGGCAAAGGCAACCGCGCACATGGCATACACGGAATATTGGATAAACGACCAGTTCCACATAGCCTGTGAAACTGCAAAGATAGCGGCTTTTCTGGAAAAGGGTTCCACGCCTGCGCCGGTAGGCGGCATGGCATAATGGAAAATGGGTTCGCCCATGGCCCAGAACAATATGCCGGTTCCGATGGAGCCGGAAATTGTCATTGCCAGCCAGTTAAAGGTTTTGAAATCAGGTTTTGCGTCCTCGCCGCCAATTTTTACATCTCCATATTTGTAAATAACAAATGCCAGCACAATAAATATACAGCTAAGCGATAACAGGTTGATATACCAGCCGAAATAGTCAGCCATGCCATACAACAGGCTGTTTAAGAAAGCCCCAAGCTCTTTCTGAAAGAAAACCCCGCTGCCGATGAAAATTGCCAATACTGTAATTGCGGGTCCAAATGCCCATAGGTTCATTTGCTGATCAAGTTCTTTTTGTTTCACTCCGCATCCCTCTTCTCTATAATCACGTTTCTAACATCGTGCATTTTCTGTCTTAACTTTGCACAAAAGCTACAGTCGCAGATACTGGCCACAGCAGCCTTTAGTCCAACCGTTCCATAGGGTTATTTCGATAGTAGCTTCAATAATAAAGTATTTCGTTTCTTAGTTTTGTTCAGGCATAAGATGTAAAACATTTACAAATTTTCAGTCTTTTTATTATAAAGGGGGCGCCAAACAACTAGCTCCCCCTTCTTTTTCTCCAGGCTTGAATAATGCTGTGCCAGTTTCCATACTCTTACTGGTTGCAGCTCGCTGCATTAGCTATCTCGTCATAATCCAGAACAAGCAAACTAGAGATTATGCCCAGATATCGCCAATCGTATAGCCGTTAACGAATGGATCGGAAGGATCAAGCACATACGTGCTATAACCGTAAATCCAGGACTGTCCACCAATAGTAGGAATAACACCCTTATATTTTCCAATCTGAACTTCCTCAACCAAATGACCTGTATACACAGTTCCCATCAGCCCTTCATGACGGAACGGCTCATTCAACTTTAACTTGCCCTTGGCATACAGTGTGGCCATTTTCGCACAAGTACCGGTTCCGCAGGGGCAACGGTCGAGCGCGCCAGTCCAGGTGGCAGGATTATTGAAATCTACCGCTCCGCTGGCAACAGTAACGGCATTTTTCCAATCGGCCTCTGGATTATCAGTTGGGCCGGAAAGCTGCGAAATGGTAATTCCAACACCGGGATAATCCGGGTGCTCTACCGGCAGTTGATCCTGGGCAGCTCTCAGAATCAGAGAGGAAATCCTGGTAATTTCCCGACCCTGTTCCGGCACCAGCTTCACCCAGTCAAATTGCCGTATATCGGCGATAACGTAGAACATACCGCCCCAGCCAACATCGACTGTTACTTTACCAAGTTCAGGCACATCAATCACAGTATCAATATAAGGAGCAAAAGCAGGCACATTTTTAAATGTTACTTGTGTAACTTTGCCATTATGGCACTCGGCTTTAATCCCAATCAAGCCGGCAGGAGCCTCAAGTTGAAACTCGGTAACCGGCTCCTGCATCGGGATCATACCGGTTTCCAGTAGAACTGTCGCTACGGAAATGGTATTTCCCCCGCTCATGACAGGGTATTCCACTTGCTCCATAATAATGTAACCTGCGGCAGCATCCGGGTGTTTAGGCGGCACAATCAGGTTACAGCACAGCGGCGGATAGCCTCTTGGCTCGCGCAGCATCAGCATGCGCACCTGGTCATCATTTTTTTCAAGCCACTTCATCTGCTCATAAACCGTATTTCCTGGAATATTGGGCACGCCGCCGGTAACTACCCTCATAGGTTCCCCTGAGTGGGTTTCCACTGCGTGGAATATTCTTTTGAAGCTCATGTCTCTTCCTCCCCGTACATTAGTATTAGATATTGCCTTCTAAACCACATTCTTGCTGTTACTGTACGATTTTTCTTTTTTGCCTGGAGACTTTGTCGATTGCCGTTGGCTGCAAAAGTAATCATAGCGGCTTCCAGCAGGGCATCAGCAGGGATATTTCCCGCCTCTACCAACACGCGGGCAGGTTTGTGACCTCTAAAGAATGCAGAATAAGCCTCGTTGATTACTGCAAAATCATCAAGGCTTTTCACAAACACATCAACTTTGGCTACTGCATTCAGTCTGCCGCCGCCAGCTTTCACGGTCGAGAGCAGATTACTAAGAACAATTTGCGTCGCCTGTTTGATTTCTGTTATCATTTCATTTGTTTTCGGGTCCAGAGGAATCTGACCTGAAGTGATGATACTGTCACCGTATTTCGTGCCATGGGAATATGGACCAATTGCCTGCGGGGAACCCGCGCTTTTAAGAATCTCCAGAGATATGAGTTCACCTCCTTTCGTTGTCTATTACATAATATAGCATATCAACGATCACAAGCAGGTATAAGCAACCGGACGGAGATTGGCTAAATAACACTATCCTAGCCAAGCCTGATCAATCCCGATAGCTGATTTGAATATCCCAGATATCTACATGGTAAAGCATTTTAGTCTAACACAACTTAACAAATGGCAATTCGAACCGGAGCATGAAATCTCTTCAGCCTTTGCCAGCCATCCATCTTATTGGTACATTCTCCATACAGACTGCTCACAAGCATATACCAACCTGTATATTACCGTTGTAATGCTACATTTGTTAGCTAATCTTCAGCATTTATGCATTACGCTTTATGAAGTCGCCTTCTTTCATAATGATTTCCATATTATTGACAGCAATTGCCCTGATATTTTTCAGGGGGATTCCCACAACAATACTTTAGCGCGATTTATGGTAGACGCAGTAATAGCATCCATTTCGCTAATACCGGCTTTTTCAACAAACGCACACAGCTCTCCGACAGCGGTATCGCCATATGGCGTCATCTGCGAATTGAATGAATCAGACCCAATTGTGAACAAGATTCCTTTTTCATTGGCTTTTCGCAAGTTTTTGTATAAGCGCAGGTGGGTCCTTGCCATCAATTAATAGACCACCTTTAAAAGCAACCTTTTTCAACCGTTTCGCCTCCTTAAACATATTTGACTAATAACGCATCTGCAATGGAAACTCCGTTCTCGGTAACAAGCACAGGATTTAAATCCAACTCTTTTATCTTTCCTTTATATTTATCAGCGGTTTCGCTGATCTTCACTAGTACCTTATCAAGGCTAATCCAGTGAATACTGACGGTCTATTTTTCGCAACCCTTTGTTGTCGTCAGTCGGCATACTTCCGGTATGCCGACCGCCTCCGCTTTGGGTTGCGAAAAACAGTCTCGTCATTATCCTACCGTTTTAGTGTTACCAAGCCGTCTTGGAGGTCACAGGGTCTGGTTGTCCGCAGGGCTCGCCTCAGCCGCTGCAGCAAGCACAGTCTCCACGGGTTCTTCCTCAATAAAGTCGTCGTCAGGGTCCAACCTGTGCTTCTTGCTACGATACAGTCCCTTGGCCGCCTTGTACACGCCAGGTATCAAAATTATATAGAAGATGAGCATCGGCAGCCCCCCTATTACCATGAAGCTTTGCAATGTGTTCATGGCGTTGTCGTCACCTATCCACACCAGAAGGGCCGCCACTGCAGCCAGCAAAACACAGAACATGGCCCGCACCCAGACATACGGAACATCCATGTTGGTGACCTGCGTGGACATACTGTAAGCTACGCCGGCACCGGTATCAACCAAGTGAAGAGCCACAAGGGCTATGGCTATCGGTATCCAGATGGAAGACAGAGGGATATGATGCAGCATGGTGAAAAGCACGGAAGGTACTCCGAAATTATTGAAGGCGGCAGAGATGACTCCGGGATTCTGTATCTCAACTGCTATGGTCGGGCTGCCCAGAATAGCAAACCAGAAGTTTGTGAAGAGGGGACACATGACAGCAATGCCGATAAGCACCTCCCGCAGGGTGCGTCCCTTGGAAAGGGTTATGACAAGCACGGCCATGGAGGGTCCGAAGCTGAGAAACCAGGCCTCATAGAAAACAGTCCAGATGCTTACCCAGGAGATGTCAGCGCGGGAGAAAGCCATCTTGAAAAAATCGGTTATATAGATGCCATAGCCGGTTATGAAAGAATCGACAGAGAACAGCCCTCTTCCGAAGATCATCATGGCCGCCCCCAGCACCACGGTGAGGTAGACGGTAGCTTTGGCCAGGTAATCCATGCCCTTGTGCAATCCGGTACAGGCGCTGAAGATGAACAGCACCATGGCCACCGCGATGACGATCATTTGGGTGGCGACAGTATCGGGCACGCCCCATAGATCATGGAGCACAAAAGATAGTTGCAGGCCAATAAAGCCGGTGGGCCCTACAGTGCCGGCCGCGACGCCGATAAGAGCCAGGCCGTCCAGCACCTTGCCGGGCACACCCCGGACGCCTTTTTCACCCAGCACGGGATAGAGCATGGAACTCGGGCGCATGGGCAGGTTCTTTATCTCTTTGGCATAGACCAGCAGGGGAATACAGAATGCGGACGCTCCCCACACCAGAACGCCCCAGTGCAGGAAGCTCTGGGCCATCGCATAGTTCACGGCTTCACTGGTTCCGGACTGGATGCCTGGGAAATGCGCAGGCAAAGACATAAAATGTACAAACGGTTCCGCTCCGGCCCAGAACATGCCGCCGGCAGCAGTCATGGTCATGATAATGATCGAATACCAGCTGAAGGTCGACACAGCCTTCTTGGCATTCTTGCCTCCAATGCGTATCTTTCCACATTTGGAAAGTGCAATCATCATGACTATAATCCAGAATACCACCAGCATTACTTGAAGTAATCCGCCGAAATATCCGGCGACGAAGTCGAAACAGACCTTTACTATACTATAGGTGACATCCCTGTTTATCAGACAGGCTATGATAAAAGAGAATAGGAAACCACTGGACATCCCAAAACTAGCCCAGTTCATCTGCGTTTTCCATGAGTCTTTTTTCTTTGACTCCTTCTCCATAGTATTCCCTCCTCTATTTTTCCGTAAAACACCATATACGGCGCCTGCGGCCGGTGCCGCATATGGGCTTTACATTATCGCGAAAGCAGTAACAGCCGCCTCTACCGTGGCCCCCTCGGCCAGATCTCCGGCCTGTACCGTGACGCGGGCGGGTTTGTGGCTGCCGAAAAACTCGGCATAGGCATCGTTGAAAGCGTTAAAGTCTTTGAGGTCTTTCAGATATACGTCCACCCTGGCAATGGTATCCAGCCTTCCGCCACCGGCTACGACGACGGACAGCAGATTGCCGAGCACCATTTTCGTCGCAGCCTTTATTTCCGTTACCATCTCGCCGGTCTTAGGGTCCATGGCGATCTGCCCGGAGGTCAGGATAATATTACCGTACTTCGTGCCATAGGAATAGGGGCCAACAGCCTTTGGCAGCTCGGGGCTGCTGATAAATTCGATAGACATGATTTTCACCTTTCCTTTTTATTATAGTAGTTGCAAATATTCACAGCCGGCCAACAACAATGATTTTTGAATTCTATTCATAACCGGACACATTTATAGAAACTGTCCTGACACCTTTCAACAGCTTGTGCGGCCGGGTGAAAGCACTAAACAGGCAGCACAACTTCTCCAGTTCTTCGCCTCTAACGTTGTAATCGTTAGTTGTTGACGGAGAGAGGTGTGGTAAGAATTTACCGATATTTAAAAATTTTCAAATAATTATTCTCTTAGAAAATTTATATAAACAACTTTGACAGCTTCATTATTCTGCCGGCTGCCACCACACGGTATTAGCGTCTTCAGCATGCTCCGGAACGAACGGTCACGCCGGCATTGCAGCCATAACTAAGCGGCCAAGCTCGAACCGGAGCACACATCAACATATTAGTATATGGCGGTCTGTACTACCGTTGTAATGCTGCATTGCCAGCTAATCTTCAGCATTTACGCATTACGCTTTATGAAGTCGCCTTCTTTCATAATGATTTCCATATTATTGACAGCAATTGCCCTGATATTTTCTAGGGGATTCCCATTAATAACAAGTAAGTCTGCACTTTTTCCCGCTTCCAGAGATCCTGTGATATGATCAACCAACAATACTTTCGCGCCATTTATGGTAGCCGCAGTAATAGCATCCATTTCGCTAATACCGGCTTTTTCAACAAACGCATACAATTCTCCGACAGCGGTATCGCCATATGGCGTCATCTGCGAATTGAATGAATCAGACCCAATTGTGAGCAAAATTCCTTTTTCATTGGCTTTTCGCAAATTTTCATAGATACGATTTAGTTCTTTCTCGGTGACAGTCTCCCCCGAATACTTGTCATGAAGTGCCGGATCATACACAGGCGGGAACGTCTTAAACCATGCAGGCATGAAGCTGATAGTCGGACAGAAGCCAATATTCTTTTCAGCCATAATGTCCAGCGTCTCGTCATCGAGCGATTGTCCATGAATAATCAGGCTGACACCTGCCTTAGCCGAATTAAGCGCACTGCCAAAGCAATGAGACCATACCGGAATATGCCTCATGTTGCATTCATCGACTACCGCCTGCACTTCTTCCATGGTATAGTGCTGATCCATAGCCGTTTCCCATCGCCAGATTCCACCGCCGGTAGCCCAAATCTTAATGGCATCAGGATTTTCACGAAGCCGTCTTCTGACAGCTTTCCGTAAATCCCAGGGGCTGTCAACACACTCTCCCCATGGATGTGCTGCCTTGTTTTGTTCAATGGATACCTTATGCGAGTCGCCGTGACTACAGGTTGCACAGAAACCAAGGCCACTGGCAACAACACGCGGTCCTTTCATTACACCGGCTTCAACCATGTTGCGGATGTGGATGCCAAAACGTGAAATCTCGCCCACTGTTGTTAGCCCTGTTTCCAGACACTCACGCGACTGCTGCACAGCGACAACGGCTTTCTGAAGGTTATCTTCCGTAACCCACTCACTGTCGTTATCTGTCAGATTGCCAGAAAAATGAAGGTGGGCATCAATTAAACCAGGCATTATGGTTTTCCCGGCAATATCCACAATTTCATAATCTGAGGAAATTGCCTTGTCAGCACCGGCATAGGTAATTCTTTTTTCTTCAACCAATACAAGACTATTGGCAATAGCAGGTGCGCCTGTACCGTCAATCAGCAGGCCACCTTTAAAAGCAACCTTTTTCAAGTTATTTATCCCCCTCTTCTTAGATAATCCCTTTTTGCTTATACATATCCAATTGTTCATCTGTGAGCCCAAATACTTCCTTGTTGTGCTGACCAAGCAATGGAGCCGGCGTTTCTACCTTACCAGGGGTTCGGGAGAATTTTATCGGACACCCCGGGATACGCATATCGCCTATAATTGGATGCTTTATATCGACAATCATTTCTCTGGCGATAATCTGAGGATGATCAATTGCCTCCTGCATATTCAGAACCGGGCCACAGGGAATCCCCGCCTCTTCCAAAATCTTTTCAATAGCATCCTTACTTTTACTTCCAACCCACTCTTGAATAATACCCTGCAAACTACTCTTATAATTTTCGATCCTCAAAATATTGGTCAGGTACAATGGATTGAGTGCCAGATCCGGCATACCAATGGCATCACAAAACTTCGCAAACAGCTTGTCGTTGCCAACGCCTATGGCGATATAACCGTCTGTTGCCTTATAGATATCAAAAGGAGAGATGTCATTGGCGCTATTGCCTCTCCGCTCCGGTATCTCGCCGGTCATCGTAGTTGTTACAACGGCGTTTTCAAGCAAGCTGAAGATGGTATCAAGCATAGCAACATCGATATGCTGTCCTTCTCCGGTACGTTCTCTGTTATAAAGCGCCATCATGATACCCAGACACAGATGAACGCCTGTCGCACTGTCAGCGATAGAAGGTCCTACCTTTGTCGGCGGAGAATCGGGAAAGCCGGTAATATTCACCATTCCGCCCATAGACTGAGCAACCACATCATAGGCCGCCCGGTGCGATAAAGGTCCATATTGGCCAAAGCCGGAGCCGGAAGCATAAACAATGCCGGGGTTCATTGCCCGTAAGGTTTCATAATCAATACCCAATTTTTTGGTTACGCCCACACGATAGTTCTCAACAACAACATCTGCAGATTTTACCATTCTGTAGAAGAGCTCTTTTCCTTCCTCAGACTTTAAATTCAGCGTAACTCCCTTTTTATTCCGATTTAAAAAGGCAAAATAACCGCTTTCTCCGCTTTTTTTATCAATTGGCCCCCAATTTCTAACCTGGTCGCCGCTGAGAGGTTCAATTTTAATTACCTCGGCGCCGTTATCCGCCAATAAGGCAGTACAAAACGGGCCATTATATGCATGGGTCAGATCCAATACCTTAAGTCCTTCCAGAACCTTCATAAGTCATCCATCCTTCCTATTACTGGCTACCTTGCCGTTGCCTGCTCATAGCCAATATGGTAGCATTCCAGGTTTTTCGGGCTATTGAAGCCTTTTTTCTCAAAGTATTCATTAAGTTCCCTACCAAACTTGCCTGGGTCAATGAGTTTGGTGGCCTTTATCATGGCACCTAACATGACCAGATTGGCTCCGCGGCTGTTCTCCAGATGGCTTGCCTGACTGGTGGCATCAATGGCGAATACCTTGACATGTTTAGGGAATTCGCGTTCTTCTACCAGTGAACTGTTGACAATGACATAGCCGCCGTCACGCACATCGCCGATGAACTTTTCATAAGATGGCTCGTTCATAACCACCAAAATATCCAGCTTGGTGGGATAGGGGCTGCCTATCTCCTCGTCCGAAACTACCACACTGCAGCTGGCGGTGCCGCCGCGCATTTCAGCGCCATAGGATGACGTCCAGCTTACATTTTTACCGTCACGAGCGGCAATATCGATTAAAATCTTTCCGGCGGTCAAAATGCCCTGTCCGCCGAATCCGGCAAGAATGATGTCTGCCATTACTTGGCACCTCCTCTGTCAACATAGGTTCCCAAGGGGAATACCTTCTCTGTTTGGTTTTTAACCTTCTCAGCAGTCTCAACCGGTGTCATCTTCCAGTTGGTAGGACAGTTGGAAAGTATCTCGATAAGCGAAAAACCCTTCTTGTCACGTTGATTCTCCAGCCCGCGCTTAATCATACGCTTGGTTTGGTCAACATGCTTGGCATCATACAAGGCTCCCCTGACAACATATTCAACATCAAAATTCTTGAATACATTGAGCATGTCGACAGGCTGTCCGGCCTGTTCTTTGGTGCGCCCTTTTTTGGAGCTAAGCGTCTTATCGCCCAACAGGGTGGTAGCAAGGCAGAGCTGGCCGCCGGTCATACCGAAGATACCGTTATTAACAACAATCATGGTTATCGGAATATCCCGGATGGCAGTGTAGCAGGTCTCAGCCAGACCGATAACATAGGAGGAGCCGTCACCGGCATGAACATATACGGTTTTATCAGGACGAACCTTTTTTACGCCGGTAGCCACCGCTGCACAACGTCCGTGCGGGCCGGCAATAGCGTCATAGTCTAATGCTTCCAGCGACCAGTAGGAGCAGGCTATATCCACTACACTGATTGTGTCATCTGCCATGCCGAGTTCTTCCAGGCATTCGGCAATCAGCCGCTGGATAACGCCATGACCGCAGCCGCCACAATAGCCGACAGGTTTGATAATGGATACAGGTTTTTCAAATTTTGCCATCTTACAGCACCTCCACGGGCTTAACTTTTCCGGCCAGAATCTGTTTACAGTTCTCAATAATTCCCTCAGCAGTGGGAACGTTAACCCCTGTCAAATGACCATAGAGAGGCTTATTGTGCTTGCAGGCAAGCAGTATGTCTTCACCCATTTGAGTGGAAAGGCTCATTTCCACTGTCACATAGCCTTTAACGCAATCCGGCATTTTCTCGAAAGCCTTACGCGGATACGGCCATACGGAAATGGGACGAAGCAAACCGAGCTTCAGACCTTCTTTCCGGGCCTGCCGGACAGCGGATTTGCACACACGGGAAGAAATGCCATAGGCGACAAGCACAAGCTCAGCGTCATCGGTCATGACTTCTTCCCAGCGTTGTTCGTTTTCAAACATGGCAACAAACTTGTCTTTCAATATGGTATCAGCGGCTTCGCGCCCAATGGTGCGGTCCAGATTGGTGACCTTATTTTTCTTTACGCCCCGAGGTTTGCCGGTCAGCGTCCAGTCAAATTTGTCCTTGTCATGCTCATAGGTTGGCGGCAGCGTACATTTTTCGATCATTTGGCTGATGGCGCCATCACTTAAAATAACAACAACATTGCGGTACTTTTCCGCCAGTTCAAAAGCTTCATAGGTCAGTTGCGCGCATTCACTCACAGATGCCGGGGCCAGTACAATTTGCCTGCTGTCGCCATGACCACCGCCGCGAACAGCTTGCCAGTAGGAGTCCTGGCCTGTATTTCTCCGTCCCCCAGTCCGTACCGCATAACGTCAACGATAACGGCAGGCAGGTGATAGGACGAAAGGTAGGAAATGCCTTCCTGCTTCAAATCAAAACCAGGGCCGGAAGAGCTGGACATGCAGCGCGCACCGGCTGCTGCTGCGCCCCAGAGCATGCTCATACTGGCAATTTCGTTTTCGCCCTGAATGAAGGTGCCTCCCCACTTTTCCATGTTGCTTGCCATATATTCCAGAATCTCGTTTTGCGGCGTAATGGGATAACCTGCATAAAAACGACAGCCTGCTCTAAGCGCAGCTTCGGCTATAGCCTCATTGCCTTTCATCAACATGTAATCTGAATGCAATTGAATTCTCCTCTCCTAAGTTATTTAATAGTGAAGACATAGTCTGGGCAAATCTTGTAACACATGCCACAACCGATACACAGGTCTTCGTCCACCTTTACAATCTCATATCCCTTTTTGTTGACTTTCTCCAAAGGAATAATTGCTTTTTTAGGACAGACACCCACACATAATCTACAGCCTTTACATAGTTCGATATTTGCTATTGCTTTGGCCATCACTGCGCTCCTCCCATTTAGATATTTTGAAACGGTATATAGCAATTTTGAAACGCTATATACTTATTTTGTAGCGACAGTATCATAGTACATCTTATTTAGCCAAAAGTAAATATAATTTTTTAAATTTTATATAATTATCCTCGCAATTAAATTTACGCTTAAAACAACGCAAAAATTTGATTTATTTTGAAATACACACATTCTATTTGACAATAAAAAAACATAGATTGTATAATAATTAAAAAGTCACATAAATTTATGTGACATAATAAGGAGATATATAGAATGCAAATACCATTGGATGAAAATAAGATGGGATCTGTTCAAGCCATAGATCGTGCGTTTCTAGTCTTAGAGACCGTTGCAAAAAACGGACCCCTTAGTATAAATGATTTGCATAACAAGCTCGGCTTAAATAAAGCATCTCTTTCGCGCATTGCATCTACACTTTGCAGAAACGGATATTTGAATAGAGATATAAAAACGGGAGATTTTTCCTTGTCCTTACGAGCATTTGAAGTCGGAGTAAACGCTATGCGCAACCTGGACTATATCAGTCTAATTAAAAGTGCATTAGCTGAGTTAGCTTCAAGTCTGAATGTTGTCGCTCAATTTTCTGTAGAGGATCATAATGAACTTCTTTGCTTGGAAAGCTTTGACCAGCAAAATACTGGCTTCTCAATTTACACACGGGTTGGGCAGCGTACGCCATTATACTCCACAAGCGCCGGAAAAGCAATTTTAAGCACGTATTCCAATGAGGAGATTATTGACAAATGGGCTAAGATGGAAATTAAAGCATTAACGGCGAATACAATCACTGATGTAGAGACACTGTTGGTGGATATTGCCCAGATACGTCAGCGTAATTATGCGTTAGACCTAGAAGAGAGTGAACCAAGGCTGTTTTGCATAGGGACGGTACTTTTAAATTACAATCGTAAGCCCATTGGCGCTATAAGCCTGTCCACAAATTCCATGACGGAAGGGGAACAGCTTCGTTACAGTGAAGCGTTACTGCAACGTGTACAACGTGTATCCAATATGCTTGGATACACGCGCCTATAATGGCTTTCTATAATTAGACATTGGAATTTTTAGAAACTGATAAGGGTAGAAGGGTATCATCCAAAGTACAACTATTAAACCGGGTTATGACAAAACAAATAAAAGCAACGCTCCCGCTAGAAAAATCCTGCGGATGCGTTGCTTTATGTCTGTTAATTATTTAGTCTTTCTAACCTCGCTTTCGTCCCCTTGGATAAAAATTTTTTCAGAGCGATGTGATTGATAACAATTAGGCCTGAAATACCTCGTCAAGAGCCATTCTAGCACGATGACCGGCATCATGAAATACGTTGAGATCACAAGGCATCATTTGAAATTGCCGTCATTTGATTTATTCTAAACTTTATCCCCTTTAACAACAAAAATATCAGACCCAAAAGCCTGATGTTTTCTTCCTTTGTCTGCGGAAACATAAACCATAATTTTCCACAGCCCGTGAACCCAGTCCCCGCCTGGCTTCACGGGCACAGAGTAGGAGGGTGAATTTTCACCCTCCCCTCATCAAACCGTACGTGCGGTTTTCCCGCATACGGCTTTCCGATGTTCTTCTTCCTTCAGCATTCGGCATTCAAGCCGACAGTTTCACTATCCCTTTTAGCTTCAATAAGCTGTACATCTGCTCCATGCTGCCTCGCCGGTACCTTTTCTGCCTCTTGCCATTGCTCCATATCACAAATCGCAGTAGGACGTAGTTATCAATTTGGGCCAGTTTCCATCTTTCGCCTTTCCCTATGGCGTAATAATTCTTAAACCCTCTCAGTACGCGGTTTAGCTCATTCACCATATCATCCAGGCTTTTATAGAACTCTCTTCTCGGAGCCAGCAGGCTCCTTATTTTCTCTCTCATCTTATTCCTGGATTCCTTCGACGCCCAGCGGGTAGCAACCACCTTCACCGTGCCGTCTTTTCTTTCTGCTTCGATCTTTTTATGATGAAATCCAAGAAAATTGAATCCCGGTTTGCCCAATTGATTATGTACGATTCGCGTCTTTGTCTGGTGCAGTTCGAGTTCCAGCCGGGCGAGCACATCACCGATGTATTTCCTGGCATGGTTGAGTTCTTTGTATCTCCTGCATACGATCACGAAGTCATCGCAATACCGGATCAGTTCCCCAAGGTGCGAGTAATTCCGCTCCCACAGGGTATCAAGGTAGTTCAGGTAGATATTCGATAGCAACGGACTGATGACGCCGCCCTGCAGTGAACCGATTTCACTCTCTACCAATTCCCCTCCGTCCATGATTCCGGCCTGTAACCATTTTCTTATCAGACTCACTATCCGCCGGTCACTTATCCGCATTTCCACCAGCCTTAGCAGCTTATCGTGGTTGATATTATTAAAGTAACCTTTGATATCGGCGTCTAATATCCAATAGTATCCCTGGTTGCGCAGGTCTTTGAGCCTGTTCAGCGCCATATGGGCGTTTCTTTTCGGCCGGAATCCGTACGAGCATTCTTTGAAGTCGGCTTCGAATACAGGTTCGATGATAATCTTTGCCGCAGTCTGAACCACTCTGTCCTTCACAGTGGGAATCCCTAACGGGCGTTTGCTACCATCTTTCTTGGGTATCTGTACCCTCTTTACCGGCATCGCTTGATAGGTACCCTCTAAGAGTTCCTTTTCGATCTCTGCAAGAAATTTCGCCTCGCCGTAGGTTTTGACATCCTCTATTGTTTGGCTGTCTATTCCCGCGCTTCCGGCATTGGCTTTTACCTGGTTCCATGCCTTGAGTAGTACGTCTTTGCGATAAATCTTGTCGTATAGGGCGTGAAATCTGCGTTTCTTGTTTATCTTGGCTGCAAGGTATAGCTTCCTCTGAAGTTGTCGAACTTTATCAATGGTGTTATTAGCCTTATGGGCATTCACTCGCTCTTACCTCCGTCGAAAGCCTGAACAAAGTTGAGCCCCTTCCCTGGCCAAAGTTTTGTTGTCTTTGGCATCATCGGTATTATGGGCTCTTCTGACTCTCTCTCATCAGGGTAACAATTTCACTTCATCAGCTTATATGCACCCTCTTTTACAGCTTGGCTGGTGATGAGTAGGGCCTCTCCAGTTCCGGACGCTGCTTTGCATACATGCCGCCACCTCGTACACCGGCGGGTTCTTTGAGAGTGCTTTTCAGGTTCTTCCCCTCGTCCATGGCCTTCGCACCAACACACAAGGCTCGGCTCCCGCTTGCTCCCATCTCATGATGGGCCAAAGATTTCGATGCGGCAGTGTTCATTTTCATTGCGGCCTGCATGCTCGCTCACAGTCTGTTTGACTACTTACCCCTGCGCTTCATACCCAGGATTTCTCCTACGCATGGCAGTTACGCTAACGGGCTCCCTGACGATTACCCGCACCGGACTTTCACCGGCTAGCAGCGTCCAGCTTCGCTGGACGCGATGTGTTTTCTTTTCAGCCAAACTGTACACTCCACGTGATACGTCTGTGGAAACATATCCACCGGCTGAATCTCCTTGGCCGGGTACCCATGCTCGGCCAACACGGCTAAATCCCTGGCCAATGACGCCGGATTGCAGGACACATATACCATCCGGTCAGGCTGCATCCGGGCAAATGTCTCCAATACGCTTCTCTCACACCCTGCCCTGGGCGGGTCAACCACAATGACTTCCGGACGGATGCCTTGACGTGAAAGTCTGGGAATAACGACATTGGCGTCGCCAGTGATGAATTCAGTATTGGTAACGCCGTTTTCTTTTGCGTTTTGCCGGGCGTCAAGGATGGCAGGTTCTACGACCTCGATGCCGTATACTTTTTTACTGTGCTTGGCCAGAAATAAAGTGATGGTCCCGGTACCGCAGTATACGTCCAGGACGGTTTCCCGACCGGTTAGGCCGGCATATTGGACGGCTTGGTTGTAGAGAACCTCAGCTTGTTTGGTGTTAACCTGAAAAAAGGAGCGGGCTGAAATGTTAAAGGAGAAGTCGCCCAGCCGGTCGATGATGGTGTTTTTTCCCCAGAGGGTTTTGTTCGTTTCGCCCAGTATGACGTTAGTTTGACGGGGATTGATATTCTGGATGATACTGACCAGGCCGGGAATGGCTTGCCGAAGACGATTGACGATTTCTTCCGCTTGGGGCAGCTGGGGCCGGGCAGTGACGATGACAGCCATAACTTCGCCGGTGGCGGTTCCCACCCGGCCTAAGACATGACGAATCAGGCCGATTTGGCGGGTTTCGTCATAAACCGGCAGCTGAAGGTCCTCCAGGATGCCGCGCACCGCAGCGGCGATCCGGTTATTGGTCAAATGCTGGATCTGGCAGTGTTCGCTGTCAATGACCGTATGGGTTCCCTGGGCGTAACAGCCGATGACTACTTTTTCACCGGCTGCTCCTACCGGAAACTGCATTTTGTTGCGGTAATACCAAGGGTCGGCAGCGCCGATGGCGGGATGAATCACCACATCCGGCAGTTTGCCGATCCGTTTGATGGCTTCCACCACGGTTTGCCGCTTTTGGACCAGTTGGGCCGGATAGTCCAGGTGCTGCAGCTGACAGCCGCCGCAGGCAAAGTAGATGGGACAGGATGGCTCCACCCTGTGGGGGGAAGGATGGATGACCTGTTCCAATTGTGCTTTGGCGTAGTTCTTTTTCACCCCGGTGACGGTTGCCGTCACAGTTTCACCGGGCAGGGCGTAAGGCACGAAGACGGTAAAGTCCTGATATCTGCCTACACCCTCCCCACTGTGCCCCAGGCCGGCGATTTCAATTGGATACTGTTTGCCGGCTTGTACCGGCGTGTTTTTTTGTGCCACGAATGCTACCTTCCATATCTGGTTTTATCAGGTTTTATATATTTTACAGAGATTGTTCCGGCGATTTATTTTCGCTTTCGGCTGCTTTCCCCAGTTTGAGTATCGTTTCTGTATAGCTCTTGAGTTTCTGGCTGACCCGGCCATGAATGGTGTCGGAGGGATAACTGCCGTCCGGCTGCCGTTCGCCAGCCGGAATTCCGGTCAACACTTCTATGCCTTCGTCAATGGTTTTGACGGCATAGATGTGAAATTGGCCGGCTTTGACCGCTTCCACTACTTCATCGTTTAAGGTCAGATTATCAATATTCTGGTGAGGGATCATAACTCCCTGCTGTCCGGTCAGGCCTTTTAGCCTGCAAACGGCAAAATAGCCTTCGATCTTTTCCGTAGCCCCGCCGATAGGCTGGATTTCTCCCTTTTGGTTAACCGAGCCGGTTACGGCAATAGCCTGACGGATCGGAACATCGGACAGGCTGGAAAGAATGGCATATAGCTCGGTGCCGGAGGCGCTGTCGCCGTCTACACCGCCGTATAACTGCTCGAAGGTCAGGCTGGCGGTCAGAGTCAGAGGCTGTTTTTGCGCGTATTTTTCACCCAGATAGCCGCTGAGGATCATGACGCCTTTGCTGTGGCTGGCACCGGAGGTCTTGGTTTCCCGTTCGATGTTGATGATGCCTGAGCGGCCGATATACGTATTGGCAGTAATCCGGGATGGCTTGCCAAAGGCGTATTCGCCTACGCTGGTCACGGCCAAACCATTAACCTGGCCCACCTTAGCCCCGTCAGTGTCGATCAGGATTTTGCCCTCAGAGAACATTTCCTGCAGTTTTTCTTCATATTTATTAGCCCGGCTTTTTTTCTCCTCAATGGCTTTCCGGATATGCTGCTCACTGACCACCGGGCTGGATTCTATGGTAGCCCAGGTATCCGCCTCGCACAGCAGTTCCACCATTTCGTTAAAACGGGTAGTCAGCTTCTTTTGCGATCCGGCCAGGCGGGAGGAGTGTTCCACCACCTTGGCGGCTGCCGACCGGTCAAAATGCTTCAGATGCTCTTTCTGCACCGTGGAGCTGATGAAGCTGACCAGTTTTTCGGTATTTAACGAACTGTTATCCATTTCTACGTCAAAATCAGCGTGAACTTTGAAGAGCTTGCGAAAATCTTCATCCAGGTCATACAGCAGATGATAAACATAAGGATTGCCGATTAGAATCACCTTGACCTGGATGGGAATGGGCTCCGGCTTTAAGGAGGCCATAGCCAGCATGCCATACTGCTCGCCCAGGTTTTCGATGTGCTGCTTTTTGGTTTTCAAGGCCCGCTTCAGGGCATCCCAGGCGCCCATATTGGTCAGAACGTCCCTGGCGTTAAGGATCAGATAGCCGCCGTTGGCCCGGTGCAGGGCGCCGGCCTTAATCATGGTATAGTCGGTGCTGACCATGCCCATCCGGGTCTCGTACTCCACCCGTCCGACAATGTTATAGTAGGTAGGATTGATCTCCACCACCACCGGCGCACCTTTGGTCTCCCGGTTGTCTACCAGCAGGTTGATCTTGTATTTTTCCTTAATGTCCTGACTGTTCTTTTTAAACAGCAGGAACGGATTATTTTCATCTTCATTGCTGGGCTTAAAGTCGTGAATATTCTTCACTACATCCCGTTTAACGGCATCCAGATAACTGAGCACCGACGGGTATCCGGCATATTTTTCCGCTAAATCTTCAATGAGATGCCCCACCGCAAAAAGTCCGATCTTGGCGTCCAGTTCTTTCAGTTCTTCCCGGACTTCCCGCTCCACCTGCTGCATGCGCCCGATGGCTTCCGTGGCTTTTTCGTGAATGGTCAGCAGTTTTTTTTCGATGGCTTCCCGTTTATCTTTATCCAATTTTTGAAATTCTTCCGGATTCAGCGGCTTGCCGCCTTCCATAGGGATACCGACAAAGCCGGTGCTGGACCATTGGGGCAATATATCCAGCTGGGTGGCCATTTCATTAAACTGCTCCACGGTCTGGGAGCGTTCTTCCTGCAGGCGTTTTACTACGGCGGCTTTGGCCTGCTCATAGTCATCACCGCTGAAAACTTTAGCTACATCGGTTTTCAAGCTATCGACGAATTCCGTCATATCCTGCCGCAGAGTACTGCCGGCTCCGGCCGGCAGGGAAAATGCAATCGGCTGGCCGGGATTCTCGAAATTATTGACATAGCACCAGTCATCCGGCGCCGACTGTTTGGCCGCCGCTTTTTCCACGGCATCCTGGGCGTAGGTTATCTTACCGGTACCCACTGTGCCGGAAATAAAGATGTTGTATCCGGGATTTTTGCTGAACAAACCAAACTCAACAGCCTTGACCGCTCTTTCCTGACCGATCATCACATCCAGAGTCGGAACGGATTCCGTGGTTTGAAACTCAAACTGGCAGAGGTCACAATTGTAGCGCAGTTTCTCCGCTGGCAATTCCAGGCTCTTGTTCATCCCGCTAATCGTCCTTTCTTTTTTTAAGTAACTCCTCCATACAGGTTGTCAGCCGGCCATTTTCCCGGTGGGCCGCCACACAGTCACAACAGCGGCCAAAATATATACAGTCCCGGTTCGGGCAGGGGCAATCCGCGCGATTGCCAGCGAGTCGAGGACAGGTATCATTGTACGTCATAAACAATCCTCCGTTAGTTAGCTTGTTTCTAATGTGCATTCGACTTACCTGGCAATTTTTCCTTGTGGTGCTTTGCCCATGAAAATGCACGAGCAAACTTAACGGTATCAACAAAAGTCCCCTGACTGCCGGCTGGCGTCAGAGGACTTTTGTTATTTCTTAATATAGGGGAAAGTGAATTTAAGACTTCAGATAGGCGCCAAACATCCAGGCGGTTTTTTCGTAGTATCCCAGGGAATCGATCAGGAGATCGGCGGTCACTTCATCGCCGGCGTCCTGGGCCGCTTTAATGTCTTTTTTCAAATCTGCGATCAACGCCTGAATATCGCTCAGCAGATTTTTGACAACCGCTTCGCCGCCGACGCTGGCCGCATCCGCTTCTTTCAGTGTAGCCAGCTTCAGATAAGCTGCCAGGGATGAACTGGGCCGTTGTCCGATAATCAGGATCCGTTCGGCTATCGCGTCAATCTCATCGGCAATATGTTCATAGATTTCCTCTAGTTTTGCGTGAACGGTAAAAAATTGTTTGCCTTCCACATTCCAGTGGTAGTTATGGGTTTTAGCGTAAAGAATGTGAAGATTGGCCAGATATTTGTCTAAAGATTGTCCTACTGCGGTATTGCTCATAATATAATCCTCCTCTGCGGCTATGCCGCTGTCCTTTATGTATATATTATTTGTTTCTAGTTATTATTATATATGATTATTTATATTTGTCAATAGTAATTATTAATTAATATTTTATACTTTATTTGAGATGTGTTTAAACAAAAAATGACGCCTGAAACAGGCGCCATAAAAGACATTTCCACGTTCTTATGAGATTCTTTCCCGCAGCAGCTTATTCACCAGTTCCGGATTGGCCCGGCCCTTGGTCTGCTTCATGATCTGCCCTACCAAAAAGCCGATGGCCCGTTCTTTGCCGGCCTTGAAGTCCGCGACTGACTGAGGATTGGCGGCGATGACCCCGTCCACGATGGCGATAATTTCAGCTTCGTTGCTAATTTGCACCAGACCTTGTTCCTGAACAATGATCCCGGCATCCTTGCCGCTGTTCCACATCTCTTCAAAAACAGTCTTGGCAATCTTGCCGGAGATGGTCCCTTTCTGGAGCAAAGCGAGGAGTCCGGCCAGCTTGACCGGCGTCACCGGAGTATTTTCCAGATCAATCCCGGCGGCGTTCAGGTGCTTGGCAAAGTCGCCCATCAGCCAGTTGGCGGTCAGTTTGGCATCCACGCCCTGGCTTACGGTGGCGTCAAAAAAGTCGGCCATAGCCCGGCTGGCAGTGACGATCGATGCGTCATAAGAAGGCAGGCCATACTGCTCCATCAGGCGTTTCTGGCGGGCATCCGGCAGCTCTGGCAGGTTGCGGCGGACCGCTTCGATCTTTTCCTGGCTGACCACCACCGGCACTAGATCCGGTTCGGGGAAGTAGCGGTAATCATGGGCCTGTTCCTTACTGCGCATGGAAATGGTGATGCCCTTGGCCTCATCCCAGGAACGGGTTTCCTGAATCACCCGGCCACCCTCTTCCAGCACTTCGGTCTGGCGGATGATTTCATACTCCAGACCCTTTTGTACCGCCCGGAAGGAGTTCAGATTCTTGATTTCGGCCTTGGTGCCGAAAGGAATTGTATCCACCGGGCGCAGCGAAATATTGGCATCGCAGCGCAGGCTGCCTTCTTCCATCTTGCAGTCGGATACATCAATATATTCCAGGATGGTTTTTAATTTTTCCAGATAGGCTTTAGCCTCTTCCGCCGAGCGGATATCCGGTTCAGACACAATCTCAAGAAGGGGCACCCCGGTCCGGTTGTAGTCCACCAGAGCATACTCCGAATGGGCGATGCCGCCTCCTGAATGGACCAGCTTACCGGCGTCTTCCTCCATATGGATGCGGGTAATGCCGATGCGCCGGGTCTCGCCGTTGACCTCCACATCCAGATAGCCGTCCAGGGCAATGGGCAGATCATACTGAGATGTCTGATAGTTTTTCGGCAGATCCGGATAGTAATAGTTCTTGCGGTCGAACTTGCTGAAGGGCAGAATCCGGCAGTTCAAAGCCAAGGCGGCGCGAATGGCGAACTCCACCACTTTCTCGTTCAGCACCGGCATGACGCCGGGCAGGCCTAAGCAAACCGGACAGACATTGGTGTTCTGCTCAGAGCCGAAGCGGGTGCTGCAGCCGCAAAAAATCTTGGAATGGGTTTTGAGTTCGGTATGGACTTCCAGGCCTACTACTGTTTCGTATTGCATTATTCCGCACCTCCTGCCGGCGCCAGTTGTTTATGATAATCATTCATTTGCTCCAGGGTATAGGCTGTGCGCAGAATGGTCTCTTCTCCCAGAGGCTTGCCGATGATCTGGAGACCGACAGGCAGTCCGCCGGCAAAGCCGCAAGGCATGGACAGGGCCGGCACACCGGCCAGGTTGATGGGTACGGTACACACGTCTTCTAAGTACATGGTCAGGGGATCATTCACTTTTTCCCCGACCTTGAATGCCTGAGTCGGCGCCGTAGGGGTAATCAAAACATCCACGGATTCAAAAGCCCGGTCAAAGTCCTGCTTAATCAGGGTCCGAACCTTCAGAGCCTTCAGGTAATAGGCGTCATAGTAACCGGAGCTCAAAGCATAGGTCCCCAGCATGATCCGCCGCCGGACCTCCTCGCCGAAGCCTTGGGTCCGGGTCTGCTTATACATGCTGACAATATCATTGCCCTGGCCCCGATAGCCAAAGCCTACACCGTCATAACGGGCCAGATTGGAGCTGGCTTCCGCCGTGGCAATGAGATAGTAAGCGGACAAGGCGTACTCAGTATGAGGCATAGAGACTTCTTTTACCACTGCGCCGGCCGCTTCCAGCTGTTTTACGGCTGCTTCCACATGCTGCCGCACCGCCGGGTTTAATCCGGCGCCGAAGTATTCCCAGGGCAGACCAATGACCAGACCCTTGACATCCTGCACCAGGGCGCGGGTAAAATCAGGGGCGGCCATATCAATCGAAGTGGAATCTTTGGGGTCATGCCCGGCGATAGCGTTTAAAACCAGGGCGCAGTCAGTTACATCCCGGGTGATGGGTCCGATTTGATCTAATGAGGAGGCGTAGGCCACCAGACCGTAACGGGATACCCGTCCATAAGTGGGCTTCAGGCCCACAACGCCGCAGTAGGCTGCCGGCTGGCGAATAGAACCGCCGGTGTCCGAGCCCAGGGCCCAAATCGTTTCGGCGGCAGCCACGGCAGCCGCCGAACCGCCGCTGGAGCCGCCGGGCACCGTGTCGGTATTCCAGGGGTTGCGGGTAACCATCATACTGGAGTTTTCGGTAGAAGACCCCATGGCGAATTCATCCATGTTGGTTTTGCCAAGGAGTATAACAGACTGGCTCAGCAGCTTGTCCACCGCCGTGGCAGTATAGGGCGGCACGAAATCGGCCAGAATTTTAGAGGCGCAGGTGGTTTTGACACCCTGCAGGCACATATTGTCTTTCAGGGCGCCGGGGATTCCGGCTAAAGGCGCTACCTTTTCTCCCTGGCGAATTTTCGCATCTACAGCTTTGGCTTGTGTCAAAGCCTGTTCTCTCGTTTGAGTGATAAACGCTTGCACCGTATCTTCTACCTGGTCTATCCGGTTCAGCATACCGGTAGTCAGTTCTACCGCCGATATTTCTTTGGCCGCCAGTTTATCATGCAATTCATGCGCGGTATAGCGAAATAATTCCGTCGTCATCCTTAGCCCTCCATAATCTTAGGCACTTTGAAGTAGCCGTCTTCCTGCTCCGGCGCATTGGACAGAGCCAGGTCCCGGGGCAGGGAGGGACGGACCGCGTCCTGGCGCAGGACATTTTTCAGCGGCAATACGTGGGCAGTCGGTTCCACACCGTCGGTATCGACCTTTTTCAGAACTTCCACATATTCTAAGATTGCATTGAGCTGTCCGGTAAACTTGCCCGTTTCCTGCTGGTCAAGTTCCAGGCGCGACAGCAGCGCCACATGTTCTACATCTTTCGGAGTAATCATTTCTTCACCATCCTGCCAAAAACTCATATTCATACGATGCGGTATGTCATGAAGCGCATCCGGTTAGTATTGATATATTATTATATCACGTCAGGCTAAACTTGCCAAAAGATCAGCCATTTTTCTCTCTTTTTTTACTCGGCAGCCGCGGTCAGCTCTAAAAATTGCCCTTCATCAATGACCGTAACGCCTAGTTCTCTGGCTTTATCCAGTTTGGAGCCGGCTTGTTCCCCGGCCAGCACAAAGTCTGTTTTCTTGCTGACCGACGCGCTGACTTTCCCCCCCAGCTTTTCAATAACCGAAGCGGCTTCCTCCCGGGTCATGGTCGGCAATGTACCGGTCAGGACAAAGGTTTTCCCCGCCAGTATCTGTTTAGCGACGGGAGCGGCCTGAGTTTCGGTAGTATCCACTCCCAGGTTCTGGAGATTACTAATGAGCTCCAGATTTTCCGGCTGTGCGAAATAGTGCAGAATACTGTCGGCAATTTTCGGCCCGATCTCATCCAGGGCGGTCAGCTCTTCTGATTCGGCAACGGCCAGCCGGTCCGCAGTCCGGAAATGCCGGGCCAGAATGGCGGCGGCCTTGCTGCCCACATGCCGGATTCCCAGAGCGAACAATAGGCGGGATAACCCTTGGAATTTGCTCGCCTCAATAGCGGCGAGCAAATTTTGAGCCGATTTTTCCCCCAGACGCTCCAAACGGGCAATATCCGGCGCCTGCAGGCGGTAAAAATCCGCGACGTCTTTGACCAGGCCAGCGTCGGCCAGGCTATTAATCACCGCCGGCCCCAGCCCTTCGATGTCCATGGCATCCCGGGAGGCAAAATGAATCAGCTTTTCCCGCAAAAGAGCCGGACAGTGAGGATTGGTACATTTATAGGCCGCTTCACTCTCCAGGCGGGCCACCGGGCTCTCGCACTCCGGGCAGGTTTTGGGCATCTCGAAGGATTTTTCCCGGCCGGTACGCTGGGAGGCAACTACCGACACCACTTCCGGAATAATCTCACCGGCTTTATGGATGATAACCGTATCGCCGATCCGGATATCTTTCTCGGCGATATAGTCGGCATTATGCAGGGTGGCCCGGCTGACAGTGCTGCCAGCCAATCTGACCGGCTGCAGCAGGGCGGTAGGTGTCAGGACACCGGTGCGTCCCACCCGGATCAGGATATCCTCGACTACCGTGACCGCCTGCTCGGCGGCAAATTTAAAAGCAATGGCCCAGCGGGGGTCCTTGGCGGTAAATCCCAGCCCAGCCTGCATATCCAGGCTGTTGACCTTGATCACCAGGCCGTCGATATCGTAAGGCAGCTCGGCCCGCTTCCCGGCCCAGCTGTCGCAATAGTCAATAACCTCCTGAATATTGCGGCACAGCCGGCAGTAGGGATTGATCTTAAAGCCCAGCTGCCGCAAAACGTCCATCCCCTGGTTGTAGCTTTCCAAGGTCAGCCCGTCATGCCGGCCGATGCCGTGGACAAAAAAGTCCAGGGTCCTGCCGGCAGTGATCCGGGGGTCCAGCTGCCGCAGCGAACCGGCAGCTGCGTTGCGGGGATTAGCGAACAAGGCTTCCCCCTTCTGTTCCCGTTCCCGGTTCAACCGGTTAAAGGCCGCCCGTGGCATGAAAACCTCCCCCCGTACCTCCAGTACATCCGGCAGAGGAAAGTCCGCCTGCCGCAGCGCCAGAGGAATCGAGCGGATGGTGCGGATATTGCCGGTCACGTCTTCCCCTATGACGCCGTCTCCCCGAGTGGCGCCGCGGGTCAGGGCGCCCTGGTCATAGGTCAGGTTCATGGCCAGCCCGTCAATTTTTAATTCCACAACATACTCGATTGTCTCGATATCCAGCATATTGACAATCCGGGAGTGAAAGGACTGCAGTTCAGCGACGGAAAAGACATTGCCCAGGCTATAGAGGGGAGACAGGTGAGTTGATTTGGCAAAACCTTCGGCCGGACGGCCGCCCACCCTCTGGGTGGGCGAATCCGGCGTCAGCAAATGGGGATAGGCGGCTTCCAGCTCCGTCAGCCGCCTGAAATAACGATCATACTCACTGTCCGGAATCTCAGGCGCGTCCAGGACATAATACCGGTAGCTATGATACTCAAGCAGCCGCCGCAGCTCCTCTATTTCCCGGGCAGCGTCCCTGTCTGGCTTACTGCCAGTCCCTTCCGTCATGACTGTCACTCCTCATTATTATTACTTTTATACTTTGGTTAAAGGCGCTTGCGTGGCCAATAAGTTCCGGATACCGGCGCCGGGAAAAGCGATCTGGACCTGCATGTTGTCCCCACTGCCCTTAACCGCCACAACTGTGCCGATTCCCCACTTGGCATGTTCGGCCTTATCGCCGGCTTTCCAATCCGAATACCGGCTGCCGCTGGGCAAGGAAACCGGCGCCGGTTTCTGCATGCCAGCCTGTCGGCCGTATCCGCCCTGTCGTGCCGGGTTCAGACCGGCAGCCGGTTTCGGCGCGGCCGGCTCACCCAGCAATTGCCGGGGAATTTCCCCTAAAAAGCGGGACGGCGGATAGCAAACTGTATTCCCATATATTGTCCGCCTTTCGGCATGAGAAATATACAGCTGGTGCTGGGCCCGGGTAATCCCTACATAGCAAAGGCGGCGTTCCTCTTCAATCTCGGTTTCATTTAGCAATGTCCGGGAATGGGGGAACAGGCCTTCTTCCATACCGGCCAGGAATACAAAGGGAAATTCCAGGCCTTTGGCTGAGTGCAGCGTCATGAGGGTGACTTTTTCGCCGGAGGAGTCAGCGGCGTCAATATCCGACACAAGGGCTACCTGGCTTAAAAAGTCCTCCAGGGCATTGCCGCTCTCGGTGGCGGCGAACTGTTTGGCCACACTCAATAATTCCTTTAAGTTTTCGATGCGGGTCTGGGCCTCAGGGGTGCCTTCACTTTCCAGTTCCGCCAGGTACCCTGAGTCTTGCAGCAATTTTTCCAGCAAAGTATAGACTGGGGTGGACTGAGCCAGGGCCATAAAGGAAAAAATCAGCGTCGACAAAGATTCCAGGGAGTTTTTTACCCGGCCGCTCAGACCGGGAACAGCCTCTGCATTGGAAACCGCGTCAAACAGGCTCATGTCATGTTCGGCAGCGTATTGCTGCAGCCGGCCCAGGGTCGTATCCCCCACGCCCCGCCGGGGAACATTGATGATCCGCAGGAGACTGACCGAATCCCGCGGATTGGCGATCACCCGCAGGTAGGCCAGCATATCTTTGATTTCTTTGCGGTCGTAGAACTTCAGGCCTCCCACAATCGTATAGGGGATGCCGTACTGCATGAAGGCGTCTTCAATGACCCGGGACTGGGCGTTGGTACGATACAGCACCGCGATCTTGCCGTAAGAGTGGCGGTATACCATATTCAGGCGCATGATGGTATCGGCGACAAAGCGAGCTTCATCCCGCTCGTCACGCGCCAAATAATAGGCGATTTTTTCTCCCTGGGCGTTTTCGGTCCATAGCGCCTTGGGCTTGCGGTTGTTATTGCGTTCGATGACGGCGTTGGCCGCATCCAGGATGACTTGTGTGGAGCGATAATTTTGCTCCAGTTTGATCACTTTGGCTTCGGGATAATCCTTTTCAAAGTCCATAATATTGCGGATATCCGCCCCGCGCCAGGCGTAGATGCTTTGGTCCGCATCGCCTACCACACAGAGATTGCGATGAGCGCCGGACAGGAGATGGGCCAGCAGATACTGAGCCCGGTTGGTATCCTGATATTCGTCGATCAAAATATAGCGGAACTTCTTCTGATATTTTTCCCGGATCTCAGCGTTGTTTTCCAGCAGCCGCACTGCAAACAGAAGCAGGTCGTCAAAATCCAGGGCGTTATTCTGCCGCAGGCTGTTTTCGTATTTCGCGTAGACTTCGGCGATTTTTTTTGCGTGGAAATTGTCGGCGCTGCGGGCGTAATCCGTCGCGTCCATCAGGGAGTTCTTGGCGTTGGAAATGGCATTCTGCACACTGGCGGGAGGGAACATTTTATCGTCTAAATTCAGTTCCTTCAAACTGTTTTTGACCACGGTCTGACTGTCAGAACTGTCATAAATGGCGAAATTCCGGCGATAGCCGGCGATATGCTCGATCTCGATGCGCAGAAAGCGGACGCAGAAGGCGTGAAACGTGCTGAGCCAGATATCCGCCGCTGCCGCGCCTACCATAGCATGAACCCGTTCCTTCATTTCGGCGGCTGCCTTGTTGGTAAAAGTAATTGCCAATATGTTATACGGGCTGACTCCCTGATCCAGCAAATAGGCGATGCGGCAGGTGAGCACCCGTGTCTTGCCTGATCCGGCCCCGGCCACAATCAGAAGCGGTCCGTTGATATACTCCACCGCTTCCCGTTGCTTGGGGTTTAAGGTATCTAAAATATGGGACATTGCTTGTACGTTCATGTCTGCCTCCCGGGGATTTGTTCAAATCTCATCTTCTTTTTGAATCGGATCCTTTTTCGACAGGGTCCGGATCTTCCATCTGATAGGATATAACGCGGCTGCGGCCGGTATGATGATAAATCCATACCTCGATCTGCCGCTGCCACAGGTAAGTTTCGGTGCCCTTGGAGATATCCCAGGCAGCCAGCGGCGGAGTACGCAGCCATTCTTTGCCGTAGGCTTCCCTGCCCAAGGGCAGTGCATCGGCTGTCCAGACCATAATCCGCTGTTCCTGACTCCACTGGGCAAACACATAATCCCCCAGCCGGATCAAGAGCAAGGCCTGACCCAGCTGGGAGGACACCAAACGGGCCGGGCGCCGGCTGGCTAAATATTCGCCGGTCCCGTCCTCTTGGCTCATGTTCTTCAAGCCGGGGCTAATCGCCAGCCAGGTCTGACTGATATAAGGGAGAAAAGCCTGCCAAAAAGCATAACGGTACATATTGGCGCGCCGTCGCTCTTCCAGCCGCCCCAGCAGGGAAAAAAACATTTCCAGATCCAGCCGGATAATCCAGCCGGTCATAACCGCCGCTGCCTTGGGGCTGACTTTCCGCCAGTAGAATCGTCCGGCGGCTGCATCCGGATCCCCTAAAATCCGCAAATATAAACAGCAAAGTAAATCCCGCACTTTCGCCGGCGCCTGCGGGCCGGCCCTGACAATAAAGGTGCCCGCCGTTTGGACGGCAATATCGTCAAAGCGGGCCACATCCTTGCCAGTTAAATCCTGACGGGTCACCAAAGCCGGCAGGCGTTCCAGAAAGCGAGGATAGGATTTAACCAGAGTTTCCAGCGCCCTGACCACGGCCTGACGTAAAAAGCCGGAGGTGGCAAAGCGACTATCAAAGCCCAGTTGTTCTAAGACAGCCGCCGCCGGCTTGGGCCCTTCCCCCAGCAGCCGGGCGGTTACCGGCAAGGCGTCGGTCACAAACAGGGTATCGGACCGGCGCCGCCATTTACTCAGGCTGGTACGGTTGCCGGCATAGCCTCTGACCAGATTTTCCAGTTCCCGCCGCACCGCCTCCTGGCCGGCCGCCGGCAGCTCAAACTTCATAAGATAGGCAGCGATAAACGCCCGCAGGCTGATCTGCCAGTTTTCCCGGAGCACCTGCAAAATATCGCTGCGAAAATAGTCATCGTCTATTACCCGGGGCGGCTGTTGGGAATAAATTACCCAGGGCAGCAGCTTGATTTCCCTTACCCGCAGCCAGCTGATTCCTTTTTGTCCGCCTTTAATCCACCGCCGCCGCAGGGTCAGCAGAAATTCTTCCACATCTTTTTCATGAGGAGCCGTAAACACGGCCTGAAACTGCCGGACAATGGCGTCGGCCTGCTCGGTCAGCCGCTGGGGCCGGCCGAAATCCCGGGCGGTTTGCAATTGTTTGATGCTGTCCGACAACTCGCCGGTCAGTAAACTGTTCATGATTCACCTCTTAGCGGTTGGCCGGGCGCAGGATGCCGGCGTCATCTTCAGTGGGAGGAGTCATGGAAAACCGGAAATCAATCCGCCGGTTTTCCCGGCGGTTCTTCTCGGTAGTATTGGGCTGCAGCGGACGGGTATCGGCATAACCGCTGCAGGACAAAACCGGTTCCCGCTTGCTGTTGGTAAACTGCTTCAGCCCCGTGGCCGCATCGGTTAAGGCGTGAAAGGTATTAATCGCCCGCTGGGTGGAAAGCTCCCAGTTAGAAGAAAACAGGGCGGTATGGATGGGTAAATCATCAGTGTGTCCTTCGATAAAAATAGTATCCACCGAATCGGCAAATTCAGGCCGGTTCAGCACATTTTCCAAAATCGGCCCCAGTATCCCGGCGGTGGCGATGCCGCTCTCTTTCAGACGGGCTTCGCCGGTGTCGAACAGAACCCCTTCCGGCAGCCGCAGTACACCATGCTCTATATCAATGATAGCATCCACATCTTTTTGTTTCAGTTCCCGCTGCACCGCCAGCAATATTTCCGTCCGCTTGCTCTGATTTTCACTGAGCTGAGCCGTTGCCTGCTGGAAGTTGAGAATATAGTAAATAAAGGCCAGGATAAAAATACTCAATAAGCTGGCCATCAGGTCGCTGATCGAAGCCTGAAACGGATCGTCAACAGCTTCCGGATTTTCCGGGTAATATTTTTTCCTAAACAAGCGTTATCACCCTCAACAGTCTATTTCGGCCGATTCTCTAATATCGGGTACAGATCCTCTACCGTTTCACTCAACTCGTTGATGACTGCGGAAAGCTGGCCCACACACTGGCCGAGGCTGTTCTGTGTCAATTGCAGGAACTGGGACAAGCTTTCATCGGTGATGGCCCGGTATTCTCTCAGGCCTTTGGAAATACTGTCGAATATCTGCTCCAGGTCGGTCCGCAACACTCCGAACTTACTCTCATAAGCCTGCCAGGAGATTTGAGTCTGCCGCAGTGATTCCTGAATGGTCTCCACCGACGCCTGCGAAACGCCAAGATTATCCCGTAAGCGCTGTTCCGAATCATGAATATAGCGGCGGAATTCGTCCTGGTATTGCTGCATCTGTTCCAGAGCCGTTTGTAACTGACGGGCGCTGTCATACAGGGGATGCGCGGCCTGCTCAAATTGTTTGGCAGTGCGGCCGGTCTGCTCGGCGCTCTGCCGGAATGCCTCCATGGTCTCTTGCACCTGTCCCAGTAAGACAGTTACCTGGTCCCGCTCTTTTTCATAACGGTTGGCCACATTTTCAAAGGCCTGGTGCAGAGTTTCAGCCACAGCCCGGGTTTCCTGCTGCATACGGCTGGCATTGTCAATCACACTGATTTCAAAGGCCTGCAGTGATCCTTTCATTTCCCGGGACATTTCGCTCATTTGATCCCGGAAGCTATCTCCTGCCTGACGGGTGGTTTCCTGCAGGCTTTTATCCATTTGCTGCGACATCTGGCCCATACGGGCGGCAAAATCAGCCGTGACTTTCTCCGTGGTGTTTTCCAGGCGTCCCTGCTGCTGCAGGAGAGATGCGGCCATCAATTCCAGGAGCTGCTGCATCTTGGCCTGAGTCTGTTCGGCCATGGCCTGCTGCCTGGCGGCAGCCAGATCAAGAACCTGATGGGTGGCTTGAACCATGGAGGCCACATTGGCGCCGGCCTGTTGGTTCATCTGCTCCTGCAGCGTACCCGCCCGCTCGATCGTTCCTGCCACCTCAGCCTGCTGCTGCCGCAGGCTGGCGGCAATCACGGCCAACAGGTCTTGCAGCCTTTGGCCGGTTTGCTCGTTCATTTCAGCCTGCCTGGTGGTCGCGCTCTGGATCATGCAATCGGTTTGCCGGTTCATTTCCTGCTGTCTGACGGCGGCCGCGTCCAGCACCTGGCGGAAGGTCTCAGCCATAGACTGCGTCTGGACAGCCATAGTCTCCCGCATTTGTTCCTGGACATCCGCCGAGCGGCCCACCGTCGTTTCCATGGTCCTCTGTACCTGAACCAGCATATCGCCCAGGGATTTTAACTGTTGGCCGGCGCCTTCGCCGATGGCGTGGGCAATTTGGCTGGTTCCGGCCTGCCGCAGGCCGTCAATGGCGGAGGCCAGCTGGAGAAAGACCGGGGTCATACGCTTCTCGAGAGCGGTGGCCATTGTTTCGGCCATCGTATTATTGATAGCTGTCAGTGTCCGGCTCTGGACCCGGCACTCCGATAAAATTTCAGTCAGCCAGGATTCCGGTGTGCGCCGGGTGACGAGCTGATTCAACAGATCCTGCAGCTCGGCCAGTTTTTCTCTGACTTGGGCCCGCTTGCGCTTTTCATACCATGACCAGGACAGAGAAAGGATGACCCCCCACAGAGAACAGCCAAAATCTGTGCCCATCCCATCCAGCAGCCTGCGAATACCTTCTTTTAAGACTTCAAGTTCAGGCGTACTTAGATTAATTTGACTTAACCCCAGCGTGAGACCCCAGAAAGTGCCCAGCAGGCCCAGACCGGTAAAATATCCCGGCAAAGCCTGGTAAAACTGCAGATTAAACCCTAAAGCGGCCAGCATTCGCTGCTCACTGAACACATACTCCGCTTCCGCCGAGCTGTAAGTGACGCCTTGATCAGCGGCAGCATCACGGTAAAAGGCAGATTCCCACTCTGTCCAGAGGGGCAGCAGCATCGGATAAGAACGGAAGGCATTGCGCAGCCTTAAGAGATGTTCTCTTTGGCTCAGTTCCGCCGGACGGACGGCAACCTGTTTCAGGTCGTTGAGAATAAGCAGCAGAGGCCGGATTCCCTGCAAGTAAAACCGCCGGTATCCATAGAAGTACAACAGCCAAAACATCAGGGCCATAAAAAGCAGCATACTGATATTGGCCGGCGTGGGCTTTTCTATAACCACTGCTATCGGAAATAACATTTGCAGTAAGTCAACCAGGATTTGCAATACTACCACCAAACCTTGAAAATATTTAATCCTTAGTCAATAAAACCCGCCGTCCCCGGCGGGTTCCACAGACTATTCCGCACTATTTGCTATTGCGCTTGCCCGATCAGCGCCTTGTACAGCTCCTGTTCAATCGGCTCGCGGCGATAATACCAGTAAAAAATCCGTTCCACCCGGATCGGCTCACAGATCAGCCTGATCGATTCGCCGCGAAAGGTAGCCGGAAAAAAGAACAGGGCGTCATCCGGAGGCGGCAGCGGCACCCGTACCGTTGATAAAGGCGCATAAACCAAAGAGTGCAGATTTTCCGCCCCCTTAGTATTGGCTACCCGGAAATAAGGGAAAGTACGGTCTTTCATCTGCTCATGCAAGGGTTGATTCTCTTTGATAAGATTGGCGCATTCTTGTTCGTACGCAGCAATCAGGTTATGTATCTCCTGGTTCTCTTGCGCGGCCTGCATCAGTTCGGCTTCAGCCTGGGGCATTACACATTGCGCATAGGTCTGCAGCAGCTTCTGCTTCTGCTGCGGATCATCCATTTGCGGGTCTGCCAGCAGCTGACGGTAGGCTGTTGCGTCATATTCCGCCGGCTTCAGCAATGTACTCTGCCGCATCACCACCTTTTCCACCTTCGTGGCGACCTGAAGAGTGTATTGATAAAGCAGCATAAACAATCCTCTGACAGCCTCATCGATTTTCCAGGCCAGACCCCAGTCCTGAAGCTGTTCCCGGGGGGGATTCAACTGCAGAAAGCAATTCTGGCAGAAACCGCCCTCCACATGCAAGTCATAAACAGCCGGATCAGTTTGGCCATATTTTTCCGCCAGGCGCTTTTGCTCTAAGATCCCTATCTCGCCGATTTGAGTAGATTGTGCTCCGCCTTGATATTCGATATGCAACTGATTTCCGCAGTGCTGACAATGAAAGATTTTTCCTTTAATTTGCAAAAAAGCCATGTTAAATCCTCCTTGAACAAAAAGCACTGGTTATCATATTCGCCGCTAGGTGACGACTACCTGCTTGCCAGGGAAGAAAGTGTCGGTTTTTAGTCAACAAAAAAGAGACTGTCTCATCGGCTGATTATCCGGCCCCGTTCGAGACGCCTCTTTCCTGTTTTTAGCGAAACAGACCGCACTGAATTTTACGGTGTCTACCGTTTCAGCTTATAAGACTGATATTTGTCGGCAATAATGCGAAGTGCAGTAATAATTGCCTTATTGGCGCTTCCCTGATAGGCATGGTTAATTTTTCCCACAAGTTTTCCGATATCGGGTTCCAGTTTTTGACCGACTATCAAACGGGATACAAACCGCTCCGCCAAACGGGTTGATAATGTAGAATCAACCTCGACAATCGTATCCGTCTCTATGTCCACTAAAACAACTAAAGCCATCACAGTGTACACTTCGCTCGAAACGGTTCCGGAAGGGAGTCTGGCATATCCTGAAAAAAGAAGAATGTTCGTTTTATCCATGAGATCTCTCCTGCAACCAGTAGCGGTTAGTTTTTGGCGAATGCCTTATGAATTTGCACTTCGTCTCACCCTAGTATTTCCTTGATTGCACCGCCTATATGCTGATCAAGTTGCATGTCATCTCTCCCCTGTCCCCTTTGCCAGGCTAACTTCTTCCGGCGTCAGGCGCAGCAGTTGAAACAACCGTGCGTCGATCTCGGTGAACAAAACCTGCCGGCCGGCATGGTCATGCGGCGTCGATGGGTTTTGAAGCTGCCGGGCCAGATGAGCGATTCCCGCCTGGCTTTCTCTGTCCGCCCGGGGTATCGGCAGTCCCTTTAAATTGGCAATCTTCACCTGAGCGTAAGCCTGACCCGCTTCGCCGGTATACCGAGTGTAGTAAAAGCGGCTTAGCTGCGAATTCAACACGGCCAGAACATACCAGGGATTAAATTCCGGATCAGTCACATAGGCGCTATGCAGCGTATTCATGTAATAATGCCCGGTCTCATCCATACAGGCGATAATCCGGTCAGCTGTCTGGCGGCTGAGGATCTTGGGCCGTTCAAAGATACCCGGCTCACGCAGTCTAAGACCTATCTCCCTCCCTGCCGTACGCTGCCGTTCCAAGGCGGTAAGCTTTTCTGAGTGATACCAGATATACTGCCTGCCGGGGGTCAGCTGATAACAGTGAATGTCCTGCCCGAACAGGACCGGTTTGGCATACCCGTCGTGGGTCGGCTTCTCTCCCAGAAACAGTTCATTGCCAACACGGCCTTGGATGATACCGTCCCGGACCTGGGCTATATCCCCTAAAAGCGCCGACCGGGAGCGGATGGTTTGCAGCAAACCCATTTCCGCCGTTGAGGTGTGAGTCTGAATATAAGCATGATCCGTTGCCAGGAACCGGTTTTGCTCCACGGGTTGTTCGCTGCATCCGGCCCTGGTCATGCGCCGGATCAGAGTCTTATCTCCGGGAGCCCACCGCTTGTTCCGGTTCAAAATGAGAATAACCGTGTCCACCACTGCTTCCGGAAAGACGGCTGCATCTGTCTCGAAGATTTCTTCGATCCAGGTGTTCTCCAGAACCAGCCGTCGAATACTGCCATACTGGGTATTCAGCAGCAGCCTGCCGGGCACAATAAATCCCGCCTTTTTGCCGGTCTTGGCAATGCACCGTTCCAGAAACAGGGCAAAGGCATTCATCCTGCCGGTGGCAGTTTGATAACGGGCCCGGTAGTACTGCTTCTGCTCCTGTGTCATCTGGGTGATAGGAATATACGGCGGATTGCCGACAATATAGTCAAACGTACGCTGCCAAAAACCGGCCGCCGCACTTTCCGTCTCACCGGCCGGCTGTGAGCGGGCTTCCCAGTGCATCAGGCTGTCGCAGGCAATCAAATGCCGCGGCCAAACCTCGCAGGCGGCGTCCCGCAGCGATAAATGCTCCGCCGCCAGCCGGACGGCAGCCCGGTCAATGTCGGCGCCAAATAAACAATGAGTCAGAATGTGATAGTGAATATGTTCTTCCTGCCAGTATTCACCGCCGGAAAGCGTGATCTGGCAATTGCCCTGCTGCCACTCATACGTAAGGGATCCGTATTTTTTCTGAAGTTCAGGTAACGCGGCGACAAACTTAGCCCGCAAAATATCGTATGCCGCCAGCAAAAAACTGCCGCTGCCGCAGGCCGGATCCAATATGCTGACGAAGGGATCGTCCCGTACATCAATTTCGCTGACAGTGCGCTGCAATATGTAGTCGATGATATACCCGGGGGTATAATACAGCCCCAACGCCTTCCGGACCTCTCTGGCCATGCTCTTCTCGTACTGCTCCCCCGTAATCGGCAAGCCCGGGTTATCCGGTTCGGTCCTCTTTCCCGTCATCCTCTCACCAGCCACTCTTACAGCCCTTTAATAAGGCAGGCTGTCATACAGTTTCAACTGTCCCCCGTCCTGAAACACGATCCGGCGCATTTCCCATTCTATTCCAATCTGTTCCAGGGGAGTATCCTGCAAAAGTTCGTCTTGCCGGCGAAAGGGGACAATATCTCGCCGCCAAAGCTCTTCTTTTGCCTCTCCCGGCGCAATGACGCTGGAATGAAGCATCGGCTGGCGCAGCAAAACTTTTCCTTCCCTGTTGCTGACAATAATGAAACCGCTTGTTTCCTTTATGGCGCGCTGCCCTACATTCTTTAACCGGTAAGGGAACCGTACTTCCTTGAAGAGTCCCAGGCTGTCCCAATCTCCCCGGTTAACAGGCATAGGCTCAAATGCAAGGGCCTGGGCCATTTCCTGGCGAATCCCGTCATTCAGGGCTGTGAGCTTGCTTTGCTCCAGTTCTTCCAGACGAGATAAGAACCGGGGCAGGTCATGGATTTCACTCACTCGCCAATAGCTGCCGGCATCCTTCATTTTCACTTCCAGCAGCAGATTCGCTTCCAGCCGGGCATGATAGAAAGTAATGCCCGCCAATGCCTGATCTCCGTCCCAAGCAACCGACTCCAGGTTTCGCCACTGGGCCCCCTGGCCCCCTCGGCGGTAAAGATGAACCAGTGTCATGAACGGGGAAGAATCCAGTTCCCGCTTTTTTTCATCCGTAAGAAACCGGTTCGACAGGGCTGTGCTCTGCGCAGTGTCTTTAGGAGCGGCTTTCAGTTTATCAATAAACTCCGACGCCAGACTCACCAGGGTTTCGTCATCCTGCCGCCCCACCGTTTTTTTATTGGCGTCCAAGGTTTGAGTGATCAAACCCGGCAAGAGACTTTCTATATCCACATATTTCACAAATAAACGGACATCCTGTTTTTCTATGGACTGCCTGATCTGATATAAAGCGTAATAGGGCGTCCGGGTCCAGTACCAGCAAGAACCGCCGACGATTAATGCCAGGGCCAGGACTGCCAGGGCCAGCCATTTTTTCTTCGCCGGTCTTTTCTTCTTTCTGTTCTGTCTGGATTCAGTCACAGTAAACTCAGCCGGGTCGATTTTGTGTATATTGATCTGACCGCCGTATTTCATCCGGATCCCTCCCAGTCGCAGCAACTCTATCAATAATTCGCTGTTTTATTACAATATTCGCCATAAAAAAACCGATCCCTTGCTGTTAATCAGCGATTGTGTATATACGATCCAATTATTGCAGTAAATCCCAGATTTGTTTGCTGATCATAGCCACAGTTACGCCTAAAAACAGCGGGCGGACATAGGTGCTGCCCTTCCGGATGGCGACCTGTGAACCGATACAGGCGCCGATCATCATGCCGATTCCCATGGTCAGTCCGTATACATACTGAACGGCGCCCAGCAGTACAAAGGTTGCCAGGGATCCGATATTGCTGGCAAAATTCAATGCCTTGGCATTACCGGATGCTTCCACAAAGTCAAATCCGAAAAACAAAAAGCCAAACAACAAAAATGAGCCTGCGCCAGGGCCGAAAAACCCGTCGTAAAACCCCAAGGCCACCGCCATTAAGCCGGCCAAAACCGCCATGCCGGCGCTCAGCCCGGTATACCGGGAATTGGTTCCCCAATTCTTTCTTAAAAAGGTGTAGAAAGCGACCAGAACCAGAAGCGAAATTACCAGGGGCCGCAGAAAAACCGGCGGAATTTGCTGCACGATATAGGCTCCTGCTACCGAGCCGGCCAGAGACAGCCAAAATAAATATTTTATAATATCCAGACGAATTTTCCCTGAACGCAAAAATGACAGGAAACTGGTCAGGCTGCAAACCGTCCCGGCCAGTTTATTTGTTCCCAGGGCCAGATGCGGCGGTAAGCCCACCAAAAGAAAGGTCGGCAGGGAAATCAGTCCGCCGCCGCCTACAACGGAATCGATAAATGCCGCGACAAAGCCTGCCGCTAAAAGAATTAAGATCACCTGTGGATCAATGGTAGTTACGAATGTGTCCATGATTTTTCATCCTCCCGTCTTATCTCTGGCTGCCATAGGATGGATTTAACAGCTGATGGAGATAATGGTCTTGCCAAACCCCGTTGATCTGCAGGTACTTTCTGGCCAGCCCAATCCGTTCAAAGCCGTTTTTCTCAAGGACCCGCAATGACCCGGCATTGTGAGGCATAACATTGGCTTCCAGCCGATGCAGCTTTAAGGTATCAAAAGCAAATCTCACCGTCTGCCCGACAGCCTCACCCATATACCCCCTGCCTTGCTGCTCCTGATCCAGCCAGTAGCCAAGGCGCCCATTCTGAAAAAAGGCGCGGGCGATTGCTGTCAGGGATATTCGCCCGATCAACCGGCCCGCAAGGAATATCCCCATCAAATAATTATGGGGATCATCTAATGTGGCGCCGATCATTTCCTCATGGCATCCCACCGTGTAGTACAGGTCATCTCTGACCGGCTCAAAGGGCTGTAAATATGCCCGGTTTTTTATATATAAGCGGGTTATTTCCTCTGCATTCTCAAATTGCAGTTCCCGGACCACTAACATATTTCTCACCTGCTCTCCTAATCTCTTCATGTCAATTCCATATTGCCGCCCGGGACTCCTTTTATGTTATAATAAATTATTGCCAGCTTATCGAACTCCTATATTTTATTCTACGGAGTATGGAGATGATCAATTTGGAGAACAATTGGAAAGCGCTGGGGGCCGGACTGCTGATCGGGGTGCTGAGCGGCCTTCTGGGGATTGGCGGCGGGGTTTTCATGGTCCCGATTATGGTCAGTTATTTCGGCGTGACTCAGCATATTGCCCAGGCTACTTCACTGGCTGTAGTAATACCCACCGCTATTGTCAGCAGTATTGTCTATTCCCTGCATGGCAGCATCGACTATTCTGTCGCCCTGCAGCTCATTCTGGGCAGTATAGTGGGAGCATCTCTGGGGGCGCGGCTAATGAAAAAACTGCCGGCTGTTCAGCTTAAACGCCTGTTTGCGTTCATGCTGATTTTGGTCGGGGTCAGGATGGTGATTGGTTAATGGCTGTTTTAACTACGATCCTGATGGGTTTGCTGTGCGGAATTTTAAGCGGCCTCCTGGGCATTGGCGGCGGCGTCGTCCTGGTGCCGGTGATGGTCCTGCTATTAGGTATAACCCAGCATATCGCCCAGGGCATCTCCATGCTGGTCATTATTCCCACATCACTGGCTGCCATTTATCAATTGCATAAGGCCAATTTGGTCGACTACCGTCTGGCCGGCTGGCTGGCCGGCGGCGCGATCGCCGGCGCCCTCGTCAGCGCCAATTTCGTCCAGTATATACCGGCAGAGGAATTAAAGCGAATTTTTGGCGTGTTTATCATTTTCTCGGGCGTGCGAATGTTAATTCCAAAGCCGGCAAAAGGCGAAAACAAGACAGAGAAATGACCGGCGGATAAGAGCAACAGCCTGGCTTGGCCAGGCTGTTGCTCTTATATTAGGGGCGCGGCGCAAGTTATGATAGTCACTCCCTTGACAGTATCACATTCCTCACGAACGCAAATCATCATGTCCTCCGCAAAAGAACATAAATGCTACATATTTTTGACCACCTGTGTATTGTTGGCGATTTTGCTTTTAATAGTTTATGAAATGTCTGATTTAATGCATAAATGTTAACCAATCCTGTATATTCGCTTAAACAAGCTATAATCAGTTATTTTTAATATTGACACCTTAAAAACGCACCCTTATAATATTCTTTACAGGGCTACAGATATATCTTGTGAGTGGACACGACCAATTTGAGACTGCTGTAGCATTTTAATCTGCCTGTAGGCCAACAGGTCCAGGCAAAAATAATAGGGGGCAAATATGTTACATAGCTCACGGAAAAAAAGCCTGTCAACCGCATTGATTGCAGTTTTTGCAGCAGCGGCATTGGTTACGGCCGGCTGCGGCGGAGCCAAACAAGCGAGCCAATCTGATGTGATCAAACTAGGCGCCAACTTGGAAATGACCGGCGGCAGCGCCACGTTTGGACAATCCGCCACTAACGGCGCCAGACTGGCGATTAAAGAAGTAAACGCCAAAGGCGGCGTAGTCGGCAAACAGCTTACTCTCATCGTCGCCGACAATAAGAGTGAGGCCGCTGAGTCAGCCAATGCTATGCAGAAGCTGGTCAGTCAGGACAAAGTGGTGGCCGTTATCGCTCCGATCGCTTCCTCCAGCGTAATCGCCGCCGCCCAAGTGAATCAGGGCAGCAAAGTCTTGGCCATCAGCCCTACCGCCTCCAATCCGAAAGTAACCGTAGACCCTAACACCGGAAAAGTGAGGGAGTATATCTTCCGCGCCGCATTTATCGATCCGTTCCAGGGTTCGGTTATGGCCAATTTTGCGCAAAAATCCCTGAAGGCCAAAACCGCCGCTTTATATATTGACAAGTCCAGCGATTACGCCATGGGACTGGGTCAGTTCTTTAAAGAAACTTTCGTAAAAAATGGCGGAACCATCGTAGCCGAAGAAGCCTACCTGCAAAAAGACACTGACTTCAAATCCACTCTGACCAAAATCAAAGCCCAAAATCCTGATGTGGTGTTCGCACCCGGCTATTACCAAGAAGTCGGCATGTTGATCAAACAGGCCCGCGAACTCGGTCTCACCGTTCCTTTCATGGGCGGCGACGGCTGGGATTCGGCCAAACTGCCGGAAATTGCCGGCGCTCAAGCTCTAAACAACACATTCTTCAGCAACCACTATTCCCCCGACGATAACAGCCCGGCAGTAAAAAACTTTGTAGAAAACTATAAAAAAGAATACAATCAGACACCGGATGCTTTTGCCGCTCTCTCTTATGATGCCACGATGATGGTGATCAAAGCCATAGAACGGGCCGGCAGCGCCGACTCTGTCAAAATCAAAGACGAATTGGCCAAAACCAAGGACTACGCCGCCGTTTCCGGCCTGATTAGCCTCAACCAAACCCATGACGCTGTGAAAAGCGCCGTTATCGTCGAATTTAAGGACGGCAAGCAGACATTTAGAGAAAAAGTGAATCCTTAACCGGCAGTTCCTTTCAAGACCCCTCATTGCTTTTCGATCCTTTCAGCGACAAACGGAGCTATAAAAAAATTAACCCGCATCTTCATGATGCGGGTTAATTACCGTTCATTATTCTTACATGGATGGACTCATTAACTCAGTTTTTACTTGCTGCATATCGGTTGGTGTAGCAGGAGCGGCCGGCTTGTAGTACCCTTTTTGCTGTGCCGTTTGAGCAATCTGATACTGCCGCTGTTCATCCTGGTTTCTCATTTGCTGAAAAGTCGAACGCAACTGAGGGTTACCCGTTTCGGCAATTACATTAGCATAGGTCGCTAAACTGCCTTTTATCATTGCCAAATAATCATTGAGCATATCTTTTTCATTCATAATACAGCTTCCTTCCTTATTGTAAAAATGACATAAGTTTCTGCTTTGAGCTTCGGGCTGCCGCTGCATCGTCCTGAAACATTTGTTTGAGCTGTGCATCATTACATTGCTGCGCGTATGCTTCCAGTTTATTGGCCACCGTTTCATGGCCGCCTATCATGTGCCGCAAGTGTTGAAGCTCCATTTGATTTAATTGCGCCAAATTTAACACTCCCTTCCATACATTACACAATTATTATTGATTGAATTATTCTTTGCTATTCAGGTAATATCAGGAAATCCCAAGCAACCGCGTACAGCCAGTAAGCCTTAAACGCATAAAACCACAGAATAAACTACCTCCGCCGGCAACCCGCTCAAACCTTGAACTTATAGCTAAGAAGAAAATCGGACTAACGCTCTTTAAAAGGCTTGCC
The DNA here is from genome assembly GCF_000219125.1 of Acetonema longum DSM 6540. Lineage (NCBI taxonomy): Bacteria > Bacillati > Bacillota > Negativicutes > Acetonemataceae > Acetonema > Acetonema longum. The sequence continues at coordinate 180,255 of NZ_AFGF01000017.1, read as the reverse complement.
GATAAATCCCCAGTATATCTTCTATATTGGTATCGCGCGGATTTCCCGGAGTGCATACATCGTTATAAGCCATTTGAGCCAATTTAGGCAAATCTTCTTCCTTAGCGCCAAATTCTCGTAGTTTTTGCGGTATCCCTATCGTTTTGGACAATGAAATCACAGCATCTACCGCCGCTCTGCGGTATTCGGCTTCATTCATGCTGTCAACATTGGCTACGCCCATATTGCGGGCGATTTCCCGGTATTTTTCACCGGTAGCCGGCGCATTGTACTCCATTACATAAGGCAGCAGCAAAGCATTGGCCACACCATGCGGGGTATCATAAACGGCACCCAGACTGTGAGCCATAGAGTGAACAATCCCCAATCCAACATTGGAAAAGCCCATGCCGGCGATATACTGTGCAATACCCATGCCTTCCCTGGCCTGTAAGTTATCAGGTTCAAAAACTGCTGCCGGCAGATATTTCGCAATTAATTCAATTCCCTTTAACTCGAACATATCCGTCATAACCCAGGCGCCCTTGGTAATATAGCCTTCAATGGCATGAGTCAAGGCATCCATACCGGTTGCGGCCGTGAGTCCCCTGGGCATAGAGGCCATCATTTCCGGATCGATAATCGACAGTACAGGTATGTCTTTCGGATCCACGCATACCATCTTTTTCACCGACACTTCATCCGTAATGACATAGTTAATGGTAACTTCCGCAGCGGTTCCGGCAGTTGTAGGCACGGCAACGATCGGTACCGATTTGTTTTTTGTGGCGGCCACTCCCTCCAAGGATTTTACATCGGCAAATTCCGGGTTATTCGTAACAATGCCAATCGCTTTCGAAGTATCGATCGAAGATCCGCCGCCAACCGCTAAAATAAAATCCGCTTGGGAAACGGCAAAGGCTTTCACTCCCGTAAGCACATTTTCAATCGTAGGGTTAGGTTTTACATTATCATAGATTTCAAAAGGAATGTTTGCCTGCTTCAGTATGGTCGTAACCTTCTGGGTCACGTTAAATTTGAGCAAGTCTTTATCGGTAACCACAAAAGCCTTGGTGAAATTTCGGGACGCAGCTTCTTGCGGAATCATAGCGATAGCTCCTATGCCGAAATAGGAAGTTTCATTCAAAACAATACGGTTTGCCATGTTAACCACCTCATGCATTTTTACTTTTGTCCTGTCTTGCCGCCATTGACCCAATCAGCCTAATCATTATCAAAATTCTTTATTCTTTAATGCAAGAAAATCTATGTCAAGGCAGGTAAAAAACTTGTTCCAATTTCGCCTGCGCCCCGGTTTGAGAATCCATGGCCATGGTCATAACGTCTTTCATATACTCATTCCATTTAGCAACAACCGGGCTTTTTCCCTGTACTTTGGCAGCATACTCCGCTCCTTTTTCGCATTCGTAATAACCAAACAACTCGTTTCCAACGCTCCAAATTGTATAATTGCAAATCCCCGCTTCTTTAAGAACGCTTTTCATATCCTCCCAAATTTCGTCATGCCGCTTCTTGTACTCCAGCAGCTTTCCTTCATGAACAATGGCTTTCCAGGCATATCGTTCCATACTGAACATCACTTCTCCCTCTTATCTCATATTCGCTGATATTCCTTGCGAGTATTTCGTTCCATAACGCTCTTCTTCAATCTGTTCCAGTGTTTTGCCGCTTGTATCCGGCGCTCCGATTGTGCCAATGATCAGACTGACGGCGGCAAAAGCAACCATCAGCACGACGGCATACCGGAAACCCAGACTCTCCATGATAATCGGGAAAGCAAAAGCCCAGGCCGCAGCGGCAAATCGCGTGACAAAGAAAGTGAACCCCTGCGCGGTTGCCCGGTAACGGGAAGGAAAAAGCTCACTGCACCAAAGCTGGTAAAAAGCTTGCTGACCCGCTCCGTTATTAATCCCGGCAAAAGCGGTAAAAGCAAAAACCATTGCCATTGTCATCGATTCCGGCGGCAGGAGCCACATCGACCAACCCGCAACGTAAATAGATCCGACGATAAAATAGAGAAGTCTGCGGTTGACGCGGTCGCCCAAGCCCATGAAGATAAAAAATGTTGCTAAAATAGATATTACAAAAGAGCCGACTTGCAGCGCATTGCTCATCGCATGGGAAAGATTGCCGACATGTTCAAAGATATACGGCATAAAGAAGCCCCAGGTGCTTGCGCATAAATTCCAGATTGAGTACATTCCGACAAGAAACAGCACTGTCTTAAGGTTAATTCCACTAAACAGCACGCTGTAAGAAACTTTCTGCATGCGGCCTGCGGCAAGCAATTCAGTTTCTTTCTTCTTGGTCTCCTGCCAGTCCTTGGATTCCGGCATTTGCAGCCGCTGATACCACACCCATGCCGCTACAAGGATCAAGTGCCCGAATACCAGCCTGTTTCCCAGGAGTCCCAAATGGTTTAGGAAAACGGACAGGAGCAGCACCACCGCCGGCCCAAGCGCCCAGGCAAACTGCGCCGAGCCGCAATGCCGGGCCCTGTTTTCCGCCGGAGCCTCCTCTGCAATCATCGTCCACGACGCCACGACATCAGCACCTACGCCCAGGCCCACAATAATATAACCGATTAACAGCATCGCATAATTCACACCAAAGACAATAAGCAGCATCCCGAGGATATACACAAGTAAATCATAGGTATAAACAAACTTACGGCCATATTTATCACAAAGGCGGCCGCCGATTAATGCTCCCACCGCAGCGGAGCCTGCATTGGAGCTCAGCGCTCCTAAAAGCCCCAGCTGCATTCCATTCATCCCCAGATAGGATTGCCACAGGCTCAAACCCGCAGCTCCCGCTACGATGGAGCCGGCATCAACATAACTTGTCATAGCGGCAATGATCGTTTTTTTCCATGCCGAAGGCTCTTGTTTGTCCATTGTCTCTACCTCTTTTCACATATTTTTACCGATAAATTCGGTATATTCCAATAATTTCAAGAAAACTCGGAGAAGAGAGGATTCCCCCTCATCTCCCGCCCGGTTCTCTCAGTCTAAAAATTCTTTGCGCAGATCAATCTGAAACTCACAAGCCAGGTCTTCAAAATTCCGGCTGGTGATCGTCTGTTTTTTCCCTCCCATTGCGATGACTTTTACACAAATCTCGGCAGACTTCTCCACTGTATCCATCAGGCCAAAAGTGCTGTCAAAGTCTTCGCCGGCGCAAAAAATGCCATGATGCGCCCAGATGGCCACATCATATTTCTTCATCAATTCCCCTGTAGCTATGGCAATATCCCTGCCTCCGGGAACCATCCAGGGTACTACGCCGATTCCCTGCGGAAAAATGACCGGACATTCCGTCATCATTTCCCACATGGCGCGTGTAAACGCTTTATCGGTTAAGGGAAGCACGAAGGTGAGAGCAATAACGTTCGCCGGGTGCGAGTGATAAATCACCCGGTACCTGTCATGGGTTAATTCCTTCTTGATACTATGGTTCAACAAGTGCGTCGGGAATTCGCTTGTCGGTCTTCCGCCATTAGCCAGCCCCCAGACAACGCTGTAGTTTTCCCCTTTTGCGTCAATTACCGCGATTGCAAGATTGTCTTCAGGGCACAGGATCACATTGCGCATATGCTTGCCGCTGCCGGTAACCAGAAAGTATTCTCCGGCAAGATTGGGCACGCTCACGCCAATCGGCGCGAATTTTTCCGGCGGCCGCAGCACAGACCGAATAGAAGCAACCTCTTCCGTTTTGATACGATAGCTGAAGTTTCCGCCATTGCGCTCATGCCAGCCTTTTTTAAACCCATCGTCTGTAACCCTGATAAAATCTTTTACAAATTTCGCTTCTGCAACATTCAATTTTTTATCCCCTTTTGGCTAAGACATTTTTTTCATATCCTTGAACGACTTTAATCCAATCCTGCATTGGAGGGACATTATGCGTCTCACAAAAATGATTCCAAACGTCACCGGCCGGATACAGCTTTAACTCTTCCTGCAGAGCCATCAATTCCGTGAAATTTCCTTCGTTTTGTAAGGCCTTCAGTTTTTCATGCGGCAGCAGCAAAGCAAATAGTAATGCTTTTTGCATGTTTCTCATCCCTACCACCCAGGCGGATATGCGGTTGATGCTGGCGTCAAAGAAATCCAGGCCGATAAATACGCGATCCAGGGCGTCGCATCGAACGATTTCTTTCGCAATCTCCCTTGTTTCATCATCAAACAATACCACATGATCACTGTCCCAGCGCACCGGCCGGGTAACATGAAGCGCCAGGCGTTCGTAGAACAGCAGCATGGAAGGTATTTTGTCCGAAACCGTTTCCGTCGGATGATAATGCCCGTTGTCCAGCAGGCACAGAACATGGTTCCTGGCGGCGTAATTCAGATAAAACTCATGGGAGCCGACCGTGTACGATTCCACGCCAATGCCAAATACCTTCGACTCCACACTGTCCGCGATGTACTTTTCGTCCAACTTCTCGGAAAAAATTTCATCCAGCGATTCCTGCAGGCGTTGTCTTGGCGTGAAACGGTCTGCCGGAACATCTTTATAGCCGTCCGGTATCCAGATATTATTTAAGGCAACCGACCCCAACTCTTTGCCGAAATATGCCGCGATTTTCCTTGACGCTTTGCAATGTTCAATCCAGAATCGTCGGATTTCCCTGTCCGGATGTGACAAAGTCAAACCGTCAGCCGCTTTGGGATGAGAAAACAGCGTAGGATTAAAATCCAGACCCAGTCCCCTCTCCCTGGCAAATTGCAGCCATTGATCAAAATGCCTGGGTTTTAATTGATCCCTGTCCACTTTTTCGTCTGTTATCGCATAGGAAGCGTGCAAGTTCAGCTTATGCTTACCGGGAATCAATTGCAGCGCCTGATCAATATCGGCCATCAACTCGTCCGGATTTCTGGCTTTGCCGGGATAATTTCCCGTAGCTGCAATACCGCCGCTTAACGCTGAACGATTTTCAAACCCGGAAACATCGTCACCCTGCCAGCAATGCAGCGATATTCTGATACCGGCTAATTTCTTCAGTGCGGTATCCACATCGACACCGATTGCCTTGTACAGCTCTTTTGCAGATTCAAATCTTGACATTGCCTTCACTCTCCTGCCGCTTGTTTTATATCAAATGATCTTTGAATGGTATCTCTTGCCTCCATAAGATCATTTAGATCCTTTGTCTTCAACATCTGTACAAGAATATTCCCAAGAGCAGTGGCCTCAACCGGCCCTGTATACACTTGTTTTCCGGTATACTTGGCGGTAAGCCTGTTCAAATAGATATCCTGACTTCCTCCGCCAATAATATGAATTTTTTCATATTGTTTGCCTGTGATTGCTTCTATTTCCCGGACCGTATCGGCGTAACTTTGCGCCAGGCTCTTATATACACAGGCTAAAATCTCACTTTCCGTTTCCGGCTTTTCCTGATTCGTCCGCTCGCAGTATTCCTGCAATGCCTGAATCATGCTTTTCGGCGCCAAAAAAGAACTGTCATTGACATCAACCGTAGACGTAAAGTAATCGCCGATCTTCGCCAGGGTAAACAGCTCCTGAAAGGTATAAGGATGTTTGAATTCCTTGCGAATGGATTGCATCATCCAGAGGCCCATAATATTTTTTAAGTAACGGTAGCGGTAATGATATCCGCCTTCATTCGTAAAATTCCGGACCCTGCTCTCTTCGGTACAATCGGGAATTTTTCGTTCGACGCCCATTAATGACCAGGTTCCCGAACTCAGATAAATATAATCCTCATCATTGGTAGGCACGGAAAGGATCGCCGACCCGGTGTCGTGGGTCGCCGGCAAAACAACTTCCGTATCAAAACCTGCCAACTCTTGAATTTCTTTGGTAAAATGCCCGACTGATGTTTTAGGCAGGTGAATTTCACCAAAAATATGCGCAGGCAGCCCTAGCTTTTCTATCAGCTCGAGGTCCCACTCTTTTCTGTCTGCATGAACCAATTGCGTTGTTGTCGCGTTTGTATATTCATTTTTCATAACGCCGGTCAGCAAAAAGTTCAAATATTCCGGTATCATAAGAAATGTTTTGGCCCGCCGCAGCACATCCGGCGTTTGCAGCTTTATGGCGTACAATTGGTAGATCGTATTAAACGGCAGCTTTTGAATTCCATTGCGGTAATAAAGCTCCGGCTCGCTGATGATTTCATACACCTTTTTATCCACGCCATGAATCCGGCTGTCGCGATAAGCCACTGTTTCACCTAAGATTTCCTGCCGTTCATCCAGTAAAACAAAATCCACACCCCATGTATCAATGCCAATGCTTTTGGGAATCCGGTTATATTTCTTACACCGCATGATTCCTTGAAGGATCTCCTGGAAAAGCTGTTCCAGATCCCAGCATAAATGACCATTTTTCTCAATAAGCCTATTCTCAAACCGATAGATTTCTTCAATCCAAATCTTTTCATTTTCGATCCATCCTAAAATATGCCGTCCGCTCGATGCGCCAATATCAATTGCCAAATAGTAATTTTTCATTTTCTCCTCCCCATTCGCCGGCTTATTGAATTATAATTGTTAGAATCTTTAAAACTCTTTGTTTAATTGTATATTATCACGTAAATAAATAAAATACAATATTTTATTTTTGAATTTGTTGTTTTATTCGTGAAAAATCTTTGTTTATTTTTGATTTGTTGTGTCATTTGTATGAACCTTACACGGCATTCTCAGAAATCAACAGCAATTCCGCCCGCTTTGATTGTCTTTTGAACGAAAACCTTGTATACTTAACACAAATGATACGATTTAATTTTCTGTGTATGCATTATGCAGAAACCAATAGAGGTGATCTTTATTTTAGGAATTGAACGGCGTCAACAAATTATGGAGCATTTGCTGCAAGACAATAAAGTGTACGTGGGTTCTTTAAGCAAAATCTTTAAAGTAACGGAAGAAACCATTCGGCGAGATCTGGAAAAGCTCGAAAATGAAGGATTATTGCAAAGAAGCCATGGCGGTGCAGTTCTTAAGGAGCCTACCGGTGAAGACTTTTCTTTCGCCAAACGCGCGGCTGTAAATTGCCCCTTTAAACAAAATCTTGCGGAAAAGGCAAAGTTTTTAATCAATGACGGCGACACGATCATGGTTGACTCCAGCACAACCGCATTAACCCTGATGCATTTACTGGTCAACAAAAAAAATATCACCATTATTACTAACTCGATTAAACTATTAAACGACTTTGCCGATGCGAATTTCAAAATGATTTCCTGCGGGGGCGACTTACGGACGCATTCGTGTGCCTTGGTGGGTACCGCAGCCTGCAGGGCGTTGACCCGCTATTACGTTGATTTTACAGTGATCAGCTGCAAGGGAATTGACCGCGAGAAGGGCATTATGGAGTCTAATGAAGCAGAAAGCCATATTAAACAGCAAATGATCCGCCAGGCTAAATCAAAACTCCTGTTGGTAGATCATACAAAATTTGACAAAATTGCTTTTACGAAAACGATGGATTTTAACGAAATTGATTATATCGTTACCGACCAGGAGCCGGATGCACTTTGGGTAAGCTTCCTTAGGAAGCAAAATGTCAAACTTATTTATTAATGCCGGAAGAAGACGGTTTATTGTGAAAACAAAGGGAATAGAATACACTATGCAAAAAACGAACCTGCTGGGGCCCCAGCAGGTTCGTCTCGCATCAAGGCCTGCTTTTGTACTGCCCGGAATATCCGGTTAGGCGAAAAGGCGGCTTCTCTTTTTATAAGATTCTCTAGACTAAGTCTATATTTTTCCGATTTAAATGAACTGAAACTACATAATCTAAGCATGAATACAATCTCTATCTAAAGGATGTTAAGGGTATGCCTGTTGAGTCCTTAATTCAATACTCTTCTATTTTTATCGCCATAACTGCTGTGATTATTGCCCGCAAAGAACTGAAACGGTTTATTCCCATCGGATTGTTTGCCAGTTTGTATGCAAACCTCTTTTGTTATATTGCAAACTATTTAAATTGGTGGGAGTTCCCGGCGAGACTTTTTCCCGGCGTAAAAGATATTTCCTTTACTTTTAATGTCATTATTGTGCCTGTCCTAGCGATGTTCTGGATAAGATACTCTCCCTTGACGAGGATCAAGTGGGCTTTGCTATGGACAACGATATTAACCGGACTTGAATATTGGTCCGAAAGATATACTGGGTTGATTGCCTACCACAACGGCTATGACTGGTATCACTCATTCATTTTATGGTTAATCACCTGGTATATCTGGTACTCTCTCCATAAATGGTTTTATAAAGACGGGGAACCTCATTAAGCAAATGGCTGCCTGCAGATACTATTCTTGGGTATATTTTTCAGATCGTTTTATTTTTTTGGTAGTGTTGTGAAAGGAAGGCCCATATGCAACAGCGATTTATTCCCAGACGCGCTTTTTTTGAACCCGCGGCGCTTGAGTTTCCGCTGGGCCGCCAAATACGCGATCACCTGGAATCCATGCAGGTTGACATACGCGTAACCGGCTCACATAACCGGGTAACCGGAATTCCGGGAAACACGGCGCAAGAGGGTTACCGTGAAGCGAAGCGAACTTTAGTGGTCGGCGTACGAAAAGGGTTGGACTTTGCCGCGTGCAAACCTTCGGCGCATTACCAGCTGCCGCTTAATACCAGTTGTCCCGGCATGTGTGAATACTGCTACCTGGCAACCACATTAGGCAAAAAACCGTATGTGCGGGTGTATGTCAATATTGAGGAGATCCTCAGGAAGGCTGGGGACTATATTGCCCAGCGCGCGCCTGAGATCACTCTGTTCGAAGGGGCGGCAACGTCCGACCCGATTCCTACCGAATATCTTACTGGCTTATTGGGCAGTACGATCGAATTTTTCGGAAAACAAAAATACGGCAGGTTCCGGTTCGTAACAAAGTTTTGCGACGTAGACTCGCTTTTGAGCTTATCGCATCAGGGCCACACCCGTTTCCGGTTTAGCCTGAACGCCGAAGCAGCAGCAAATCGTTACGAACATGCTACGCCACCGGTTACAGAGAGAATTAAAGCGGCGGCTAAGGTGGCGGCGGCAGGTTATCCTATTGGTTTTATCATCGCGCCAATCATGATGATGGATCATTGGCAGGAAGAGTATACTGCCCTGATGCAGCTGCTGGCAGATGCATTACCTGCTGATGCGGCAAGGGATATTACCTTTGAATTTATCACCCACCGGTTTACCAAACGAGCCAAAAACCAAATTCTGGACTTGTTTCCTCAAACCAGCTTGCCGCTGCAAGAGGAGGAAAGAGCGTATAAATTTGGCCAGTTTGGTTACGGCAAGTACGTTTATCAGAAGGAAGCCATGGATTCTGTAAAAGAGTTTATGAACAGACTGACGCAGCAATACTTTCCGCAGGCGCATGTGGAATATCTTGTATAAGGAAAATAGCCGGCAAAAATGTCCGGCTATTTCCGTATTGAGCGCATGCTATTGAAATTCCCCTCCGCATAGATGTTCGAGAGAGGTTTCGTGATGACGCTGCGGTATCGTACCTATTGTCTTTGAAGCGCTACCGGGACAACGACCGGTATCTTTTGCGGGAAATCTATATAAAAGTTTTGTATAAATGCTTGATCAGTTCGCTTCGCCCCCAATAACCGGCTGCCTCGAGCTCAGCCTGCAGTGCCTGAAAAAACGTTTCCGGGCTCCAGCCATAACGCTGCCGGAATGCCGATGTTTCCACAGCCATCAGTTCCCCGGTCAATATTCGCAGGCTGACGGCTTCACGAAACTTCCCCTGCGCGCCGTATTCCCGGATCAGCGTCTCGTATATGGCAAAATCGGCGTTTACTTTTTCATGGTACGAAAAAGAGAGTTCTTGCCGCACCGCCCATAACGGATCGGTCACGGGTCCGACCCGGTCCGGGTTTACGGCTTTCAGCCAGGTCAGGCATTGTTGTCTGCGGCCGATATGGCCGAATGCGATCGGCGATATCGCCGCCAGCAGCATGTATTCGATAGCTTTTCGCTCTTCGCGCCGCGACCGGTACAGCTTGGCCAGCATAAACAGCGCTTCTGTGTATTCATCTTTATTTCGTCCAGCAACACGAAAGTCAGTTGCAGGGTCAGGTCGTTCGGCATACCGTCTGTTGTAATGGAAAAAGGCACGTTATTTAATACGGCTTTACCGTTTTTTTCTCAACAGGACCCCACTAGCGATCCGTCTTATTGAAGAGCTTAACCCATTGAAAAATTCCAGTTAAGTATTCGTCCTAAATTCATTCCTATCCTTTAATCCTGCTTAAGTCGCTGTCAGCATGATAATAAAAAACACGGCGCTTTTTAGGTAAGCCGTGTTTTTTATACGAGGCTAATTTGTCTAAGCATTATCATTATTAACGAGATTTTTTCATTCAGTTCTCCCTGATTCAGCACTCCCACCCTGTGCGTTTGCAGCACAGCCGCCAAGCAGTCCTGCAGCATCCGCCCGGCAGCGGCGGCAATGATAAATCTGCGGCAAATAGACGGCTACTGATTTTCGTATGTAGGCCATTTCCACATCGCCGGGAGCCGTAAGCTCCGCAAAAGGAGTGCCATGGACGGGGATCAGGGGTATACAGTTCATAGCGTCGGCTTCCCAGGCGGCTACCTTGGCGGCAATAGCAGAAATATGGCCGGTATTAATACCGGGAAGAACGACCGTATTGATCTTGACCGTCATCCCTCTTTGTTTCAAGCCGACGACGGCCTCTTCCTGCCGGCCGAGAAGAATCCTGGCGGCTTCAAGTCCCCGATAGGTCTGTTGCTTTACTGTAACCGAAGCGTAAATCTGTTGACCGACATAGGGATCAACCGCATTGACCGTTACGGTGACGTGAGTCACTCCGGTGTCGGCCAGTTGATCAATATAGCCGGACAGATTCAGTCCGTTGGTGGATACACAAAGCAAAATCCCGGGATAGGCGGCGTGAACGGCGCGCAGAGTTTCCAAGGTCCGGTTCGGATCGCAAAGCGGGTCTCCCGGTCCGGCAATTCCGACCACGGCAATATCATTTCTTTGTTGCAAAAGCCGGCTCAAAGTCGTCAGCGCTTCCGACGGCGTGAGAATACGTCCGGTCACTCCCGGGCGACTTTCATTGACGCAATCGTAGAGCCGGTTGCAGAAATTGCACTGAATATTGCAGGCCGGCGCTACCGGCAAATGAATCCGGCCCCAGCGGGCACTGGCTTTTCCGTGAAAACAGGGGTGCTGATCACGAGACCTTTGTTCGCAGCGCTCACTCATTGCCATTCTTTCTTTTTCCCGAATTTTATAGCCCCGACAGGACAGATTTCGAGGCAGTCACCGCAATTCGTGCAATTCATTTCATCCGGCCGGGTCCCCATCTCGCATACTTGCATGCAGATATTGCAACCATTGCAGTCACTGGTTTTGAAAACGCGAAAGGCAGCCATACCCTTGAGCAATTCCAGTAAACCGCCGGTAGGACAGACAAAGCGGCACCACAGATTAGCCACAAGCAAGCCCGATGCTGTCAGCCCCAAAACAACAAACGTGCGGATTAGCCAAGCCAGGGAGGCGTGCTCGAAGGAAAGCCGGGTTGAACTCCAAAATTCACCAACCCTGATCGGCACCATCATCCTGGGGTTGTGCCAGCCAAACCAGATAACCGCTACCGCAGCCAGCGCCATAACCATTCCCGCCGGGGCAAATCGCACAAACCGGTTGCGCTTACGTATCTTTAGAAATGAGAACTTACCGACGATCTGATTGACGTACCCGCCGGGACAGAGCCAGCCGCAAAAAGCCCGTCCGACCAGCAAAACCGTCACCGGCAAAAACAGCCAAAAGCCCCAGAAGTAACTTGTGATCCTGCCCCAGCAGGTAAGAACCGGGCAGACCTGGCAGTTCACAAACGGGACAAGAAACGGGCAGCGAAAAATTCCATAATAGGCCCATGGCCCCAAAACAGTCAGCATGGCCAACTGAACTCCGCGGCGGATCTTCGTCAATGAAACCCTCGCTGGTTTTGTAAATTCTATTTGATTAGGCATCTTTTACCCCAGTGTCTCAACAAGAATCCTGCCTTTTGCCGAAATGGCCGGAATGAAGCCATGACGCTCAAAAATTGCCTGGGCCTCGCCGGAGCAGATGAAGTTCACGTAATCATCCGCCAAAACACGGTCCTTGGCGTACTTCATGACCCCGATGGTAAAAGTCAGCGGACCGGGCGGGAAAAGGGCCTCCGGAATGGGTAACACTTCCACTTTTCCGGCAAATGCGGCCTGGCGGGTAAGGCGTCTTTCCACGATAGAGGCCTCGCCTTTGCCGTTTATGATAGCCGGCATCATTTTGATGACACAGCTTTCTTTTTCGATCATATTCTTGAGGACTGCCTGGCCAACATTTGCTTTCTTTAGTATGCCCATGACGGCGTCTCCGCCCGGAGGCGAGGCGCCAAGCGGCAGAATAACCCTGACTCCCGGCCGGACAAGGTCCTGAACTGATTGGATTCCCGCCGGGTTCCCCAGAGGGGTGATCAGAACATATTCGGTAAAACACAGGGGTTTGAAGTAAAGCATTTTATTGTCGTTCCTCAGAGTTTGGGCCAGTTGCAGCACCCGTCCGGCAAATACCTCTGTGACCGCTCCCCCCAGAAGGGATTTACCCAACGCCGCAGCGAAGGCTCCCGTATAATTGATCCGGATGCCGTTTTTCTGCTCATACAGGCCATTTGCTTCCGTAAAGGCTTCAGCCAGTCCGCCGCAGGACCATACCTGCAGCGAATTTTCCTGAAACCGTCCCGCCAACATCAGGCCGGATACCGAAGCCGCAGCAGCAGCGCCGATTCCGGCCTTAAGAAATGACCTTCTGCTGAGTCCTTCTTTTTTATCCTCCATCATTGACTCCTTTTATTGATGACTTCGTCCGAAAACTCATTTCCTCGCTTTTCTCATCCAGTAAGTCCTTGCGGCGCCAATAGCGCCGGCAAAACGGGATAAATCCGAAGCTGCTACCGGCTGGCCAAGCTGTCTCTCCAGGGCGATTCGAAGCCCCTCCATGCCCGCCAAACCGCCTGTCAGCAGTATCGGCGGGGAAGACTCCACCCGGGCTGCCAAGGCGACTGCCCGGTCTACCACTAACTGAATAATACCGCCGGCCACTTCCTCACGGCTCTTTCCCGCTGCCAGCAGCGATATGATTTCCGAATCGGCAAACACAGCGCACATACTGCTTAACGAACAGCTTTTCCCTTCGGGCAGAAGGCTTGCAAATTCCGCCAAATCAATGCCCATACGGTTAGCCGACATTTCCAGGAAACGGCCGGTACCGGCGGCGCACTTATTGTTCATCTGGAAGGACCGGACCTGTCCGGCTTCCACGGCAATCACCTTTGAATCCTGACCGCCGATATCAATAACCGTGCGCACCCCCGGCAGCAAATAATCTGCGCCTAACCCGTGGCAGGTGATTTCCGTCACGGCCCGCTGGGCAAAATCGATGCTTACCCGGCCATATCCGGTAGCGACAATATGTACGTTTTCTCTTGCCAGTCCTGTCTTCGCCAGAAGCTGCTCCAAAACCGCCCGGGAAGTTTCCCGCGGACTCCAGCCGGTGGATTGCACACAGGAGGCAAGGACAGCGTCCTCTTGAAGGAGGACGCCTTTACATGAAGCCGAACCACAATCAATGCCGACGGATGCTTTTATCATTGCCTATAACATCTCGACAAAGGCGCCGGCCCGGGTGGACAGCTGGCCGATGTCGGCACTGCCATAGTCGGTTTCCAACTGCAGATAGGGAATGCCTTTTTCCTGCAGAAAGGCTTTAACGGAATGCGCTTCCACTGCGTAGGCATGACAGGCTTGCAGCGTCATTTCTACTACACCGTTAACCTGAAACTGTTCGCAGAGACGCCCCAAAAGCTCAAAGCGGTTGTTGTCGGGCGTCATGACAGCGCAGCCAATCTGCAGGTAGTGGTCGGCGATGTTGGTAAGCGGGTCGCCTTCTTCGCGGCATTGCCGGTCCATGGGCTTGGCGCCGGTGCAATTTTCAAAGGCAACGACGACCGCGCCTGCTTCCTCAATGACTTTAACAACCTTTTCTGTCACGCCGCCCATGGGACAGCCGGTAATCAGAATCCGGGGAACATCTGCCGGGACCGGTCGCTCGCCAGCTTCATAAGCTGCCCGGATGCTGTCAATGGCGTTTTGGATTTCCGCAACCTTTTCATCCCAGTTAAATTTAAACTGAGAGCCAAACAGGATTTGCAGCTGCCGCAGCCCGGTAATAGGAGGCGGCGCCATAGTACTCAGTTCATACAGTTCTTTCAGCAGCCTGCGCTCGATATTCCGCCGGTGAATCGCGTCACGCAGATGCTCATCGCTAATGGCAGCGCCGAAGTCCTTTTCCACCCGCTCCTTCAGGCGCACCAGTTCTGCCCGCCAAAGGGCCTTGGCTTCCGGTGTATCCTGCCGCCGCGGGAGTTCCAGGATGTGGACATTTTTCTTTTTAGCCAACAGTTCGTACATTTTCACTTTACCGTCGCAGGTAGTTTCTCCCACCACCAGATCGGAAAAATACATATAGGGGCATTTGTCGGTAATGGCAAAGCCATAGCTGGACTTAATGAGAGGGCATAGATTGGCCGGCAGTACTTTTTCCGCTTCGGGGATGGTTTCGTCGCTGGTAGAGCACAAGCCTACGCTGACCAGGCCTGCCGCCATAAAAATTTCCAGCGGGGTATAGGAACAGAACTGGCCCACCACGCCTTTGCCGTTGTCTTTCATTTTCTTCATGGCGAGAAATCCATTTTTCCTCGCTTCGCCAAAGCTTTCGAAAATTTGCGGCAATTCGGTTTTCTTCTGAATCATCCGCTTATCACGCCTTTCGCTAATAGAGTAAAAGAATTCGCTTTTCCTGATATTGAATGTTGTTCTTTTCCATCACCCGGAGCAGCGCGTCCTCCCATTGGGGCTCGGCGCACCAGGCAAGGCCGCAGCTGCCGCTGATCTCCCGGGGAATGGGTATTAATCGCCCCCATTCAGCCCCACAGGCGGCTTCCATGGCCATCGCGGCGGTGGTGGTGGGAAAAGTAATAATCAATTGGGGCTGTTTTGTTCGGTCCATCCTTTTAGTCATCTATCTCTGCCCCCATTCCGCGGCAATTTCGGCAACCGCCCGGATGCCCGTTTGGATTTCTTCTTCCGTATTGAAAGAGGAGAAACTAAAGCGCACCGCCCCCTGCTCCTGGGTTCCCAAGGCCAAATGAGCCAGCGGCGCGCAATGGGCGCCGGTCCGCACACAAATATCGTAGCGGGTTGCCAGGCGGTCTCCTGCTGCGCCTGAATCCAGGGAACCGATATTCAAGGTTACAATGGGAGCGTGAGGCATATCCGGATTTCCATAGATACGAACTCCGGAAATGGTTGAAATTCCCTGGCGAAAGAGTTTGGCCAATGCCAGTTCTCTGTTGCGCAGAGTATCTATATCCGATGCAAGAATGTATTCAACCCCGGCCAGTAAGCCGGCGATGCCATGGGCGTTGGCTGTGCCTGCTTCCAGAGCCTCGGGCATGCCCTCGGGATGGGTTTCGGAATAGCTGTGGATTCCGCTGCCTCCTACCTTGAGCGGCATCACGGCGAGCCCTTTCCGGATGCAGAGCCCGCCGGTCCCCTGCGGCCCCAGCAGTCCTTTGTGGCCGGTAAAGCAGACAACATCAATACCCAGCTTGTCCGCCTCAATGGGAAACACACCGGCGGTTTGCGAGGCATCTACAATCAGCAGCAGGCCGTTTGCTTGGCAGAAGTCGGCGATGAAAGGCAAATTGGTGAGGGCGCCGGTCAGGTTGGAGGCATGGGTGCAGATTACCGCTTTGCTGTTGGGACGAAGCGCGCGGTGAAACTCGTCATAATTCAAATTTCCCTTTGGGTCAATGCCAATGATCGATAGTCCCATCCCCTGGGAACGAAGTTTGTAAAGGGGACGCAAAACCGAATTGTGCTCCAGGACGGTGGTAATGGCATGATCTGCCCGGGTTAAAAGACCGGAGATGGCGATATTTAAGCTTTCTGTCGCGTTGGCGGCAAAAGCCGTCCGGCCGGCCTCCGATCCCAGCAGTCCGGCTACTGCCTTTCGGGCCTGAAAGATACAGCGGGTCGCCGCCAGAGAAGCGGAATGACCGCCCCTTCCGGCGCCGCCGAAGGTATTGATGGCCGCCAGCACTGCGCTTCCTACGGTCGGCGGCTTGGGCAGGCTGGTGGCGGCGTTATCAAAGTAAATCATGGGATCAGGGGCGGATGATGCGGCCGGCGTCGCGCATCTCTTCCACTATGCGGTACATATTGGTGACTTCCCCTACCCCGAGCTGCTCCGTGATCCCAAAATGATTCAAACAGGTGCCGCAGGTCATGACGGCAACCCCCGATTTTTCCAGAGAAATCAGGTCTGTCAGGGAGGCTGAGCCTTTTGCCGCCAGCTTTGCGCCGGTGTTATAGAGCAGGATAACATCAGGCAAGACATCTAACTGGGTGAGGGTAAACAGAAACCCCTTCATTAAGATACGCCCCAGTTCATCATCGCCGGTTCCCATGGTGTCGGAAGACAGAACGACAACCGTCTGAACGGCGCCCGTCTCGCTGTTGACGGAAGAATCACCTGGCTGGGGTGTTTCTTTGAGCAGCAAGATATGAAAAATACCGTCCTGTTGTGATACGTCAAATTGGCATCCCTGCGACGCGGCAAAACGGCGGATATTTTGGACAGCCGTCTCATTGTCTACTAAAACTTCCAGCTGGCCCTGTTCTATTTCGGCGAGACCCTTTTTGGTTTTAATGACCGGCAGGGGACAGGCGTCCCCGATGGCATTAATCTGGCGCATTGTTTCTCTCCTTTTGCTTCGTAGTATTCTTCTGCTTTTATCGTTTGCCGGCATTCTTATAATTCAACCGATTCTCCCTGGATCAGCATGCCCACACCATGCTCTTGCAGCAGTTTCACCGCTGCTCCCGCCTCATTCGGAGGGATTGCCGCGGCCAACCCCTCGCAACAGCCGCTCAGGGACCGGGGGACAGGAATCAGGCGGGCGGCGATTCCCTGTTGTTGCAGGATCGTTTCCGCCCGAAAGGCGTGACTGACCGAGACAAAAGTAATTACACAGGTTTTAGGCATAAAGCGTCTCCCTCGTTTGACTGCCGGCTGCAATCCCGATGTATCTCACTCACATAAGGCGCTTATGGCTTATGAATCAGAATGGTATACTCTCCGCCGTTTTCGCTGCAGTCCGCATGATAGTTTTGGGAACGGACAAATTTCAGGATGTTTTCTTTGGGCACCGTCTCATCCACAATGACCTTGACAGATTGGATCTTTTCCAGAGCCTTTTTCGTCTCTAAAAGGGGGATGGGGCAGCTCAGCCCGCGTAAATCCAATATTTTTTCTGTCGCCATGGCTTATGCCCCCTTCTGCACTGTCGCCAGTTTTTCCCGGCAGACAAACCCGATACCGCAAGTCAGGGCGATACCCAGAGCAACAGCCCACTGGCCGTTCAAGCCAACACCGGCAACGCTGCCGGCAGTGTTAAAGCTGTGAGCGATACCGGCGCCGACTAATAGGCCCAGCACGCAGAACATGGCATCGGTATTGCCTTCACCGGCCATAATAAGCTGGCGCAGCGGGCAGCCGCCGGCCAGGGTAGCTGACAGGCCGACTAAAAACAGTCCGAAGAAATTCCACAGATGCATGGTATGAGACAGAGGCTGGCCGGTAAAACCGAGCTTGAAAAATCCAAAGTACATATTGGCCAGCATGGCCGCAATAAACATCGCGCCATAGATTTTCAGAAGATAGGTATCCCGAACCAGAAAGAAGTCACGGAATCCGCCGCTTAAGCACATTCTGGACTTGGCTGCCACTAATCCGGCTGCCAATCCGGCTGCCAGGCTGATGAAAAAGGGTGCATGCTGCGCACCTACACCCTGGGCGCTGAAGTTTAAGAAAGGCGCCTGGACGGCGACAGCAATCGCTAAGACAAACGCCAATATCGCCGGAATGTACCCGGCAAACCTGACGCCGCCGCTATGAATCTGTGAGCGGCCCAGGTTAAAGCCCCGGCGTAAAAAGTAAATCCCGAAACCAATGCCGGTAACAAAGCCGGCCAACCCGGTAAGCCCGTTTAAGTCGCCGCCGGCTAAACGCAGGATAGCCCGCAGCGGGCAGCCGAGGAATACTAAAGCCCCCAGCATCATAACCACACCCAATATAAACCGAACCAAAGGATTAGAACCGCCCCGGGGACGAAATTCTCCGGTTGTACCGGCCAGAGCAAAAGCGCCCAACACCCATCCCAGTACTTCCGGGCGGGCATACTGTAGTGCAGCGGCTTTGTGAAGGCCAAGGGCGCCGGCAATATCCCGCAGATGACAGGCCGCACAGTAGCCATAATTTCCTGGATTACCGGCCTTGACCAGCAGAACCCCGCCCAAGCCGAAAATAATTCCTGTTAAAAGAATAAATCCAATTCCTGACATACTTTATCACTCCTGTTCTTCTCAGTTGCTGCATCAAACCCATTCGAAGCCAATATATAGATGCAGTCTATATCTAATGCCTAATTATTCTATAGCTATTATTTCATTCCTGCCGAATAAAGGAATTCATCCCTCTTGCACCGAAAAAATCACTGAAATATGAGGTGATCTGTGTGCATTTTTTACCATCGCTTCCTATATTCTGGCTGGTGGCGGAAGAAGGAAGTTTTTCGGCTGCGGCTAAAAAGCTGGATCTCACGCAACCCACTGTTTCCTTCCATATCGATCATCTGGAAAAAGAATTTGGCTGCCCTCTTTTTGTGAGAACAGCCAAAGGCGTGACCCTTACCGTATACGGCAAGGCTTTATTGGAAAAAACCCACTCTCTTCAAACCATCCTGGATGAGACTTATAGCCATATCCGCCAGTTAGTGGCCGGTGATGCCGGCCATATCACCATCGGCGCCAGCACAATACCGGCTGAATACATTCTGCCGGAGATTCTGGCAGGATTTCTCGCCCAATATCCCGATGTCAGAATATCGCTGCAGACCGGCGATAGCAGCGTCATCTTACGCAAATTCCAGGCAGGCAGTTTACCGCTGGCCATCATCGGCTTTCAGCCGGAGGTCCATCACTATCCCTTATGGCGGGATGACCTGGTCCTCGTGGCCCATCCGGATTTCCCCCTGCCTCACCTGATCGACGGGCAGTTAACTGTAACCGACATCGTCCATTATCCGCTCATCCTGCGGGAAGCTGCATCCGGCACTCGCCAGACCTTGCTGTCAGTCCTATCCCGCGGCGGAGTATCATGGGAAAATTTAAAGATTATCATGGAAACCAGCGGCAATGAATCGGTAAAACGTGCTGTCATGGGGCAGGCCGGCATCAGCTTTATATCCCGCTGGGCGGTGGTCAGGGAACTGGCTGAAGGCAGTCTGCGGAACATTCCGGTCCGGAATATCAAGATTGACCGTACATTTTACGCCCTATGGAATCCGCCCCTTTGGCCGACCTGCCTGGAAAATCTCTGGCAGGCTCTTTGCCTTACATCTCCCTTTCAGTGTTCACCAGAGGCGGAACGATCTGCTTCTTCCGGGACATAACCGACGGCAGATATATAACCCCGTTGCCGTCAGGCTGCCCAAAGGCCCGTGTGACCAGTCCCGCCGGCTGGCCCGCAAACACGAAGTGAGTGGCTTCTTTAATGATATCGGTAATCATCAGCGCCGCGATATCATACCCTTCTTTCTGCCGCATTTCTTCCAGATAGGTGTGAATCTCATTTTTTCCCTCCAGCACTTTCTCCGGATCCAAAACCGATATCTGACTGATGGATACCCGATATTCGCCGATCTGAAATTCTTTCAAATCGCGGTGAATATAGTCCGACGGCGTGGATTGGGACAGATCGGAGCCTGCTTTTAAAATCTCCATGCCAAAGGTCTCGATATCCAGTTCGGCAATGGCCGCCAGCTTGGAGGCTGTCTCCCGATCCTGGGGAGTTGATGTGGGAGACTTAAACAGGAAGGTATCGGAGATAATAGCCGCCAGCAGCAAGCCGGCGATATCCCTGGGCAGAACGACTCCCCGGTGCCAATGCATGTTGGCCACAATGGTGGCAGTAGATCCCACCGGTTCATGCCGGATAAAGATTGGTTCGCTGGTCTCCAGTCCGCCTAAGCGGTGATGATCAACGATTTCCACAATTTGTACCTCCTCGATTCCCTCCACTGCCTGCGTCTTTTCATTGTGGTCCACCAGAATCACTTTTTCCTTTTGCTGCACAATCAAGCGGTCCCGGCTGATCATTCCCACCAGTTTGCCGTTGGCCACGACCGGATAGCTGCGAAACTTGGTCTGAATAATGGTCTCTTTGATATCCGCCATCAGCTCGCTGGGGTTAAAGGTAATTACGTTAGTCTGCATCACCAGCTGAACCGGAATGCTTTGATTGATCAGCCGGGCGCAGGTATAGGTATCATGAGGAGCACGGATCATGACGACCCCTTTCGCCTCGGCTGTTTCCAGCACCGGTATGGAAATCTGGGCATTGCCCGTAATGATCAGGCAGTCGACCCCTTTATCCATACAGGCCATCTGTGCCTCATCCCTGTCGCCCACCAGTACAATATCCCCGGACCGGATCATCTGCAGCATGGTATGAGAGCGGGCGGCAGCAATGCGAATCTTACCGTTCACCCTGCGCTGCAGGTCACCGGTAACAAATGTGCCGTTTAGAGCCCGCAAAATGGCGCCATAGGTCACGCCGGCCTGGGATAGATCCTGAATCTCCAATTCGTCAAAATATCGTTTTGCCAGGTCGCCCACACTAACAATGCCGTATAAGGTGCCGTCCTCTCCGGCAACTGGAACGGACTTCGCATTGGCTGTTTTCATGACCTGTCCTAATTCCCGCAAAGTATCCGTAGGGCGCACCGTTGTTGTAACTTCGACCATGACATCCCGGACTCTGGGGTGAAGATCATGAATGAGGGGCGGCGCGTCCCATCCGAAGTATTCCAGGACGAACTTGGTTTCCGGGTTGATTTTGCCGGCCCTGACGGCCATAACTTCGTACCCCAGGGCATCTTTCAGATGGGCATAGCCGATAGCGGAACAAATCGAGTCGGTATCCGGATTGCGGTGCCCGATCACATAAGTTGGTTTAGACATAAAGGCCTCCTAGTAAAATAAATATAAAATAAATCATTAAAGCAAACAAAAGGACAGAAAAAGCGTGTAAGCTTAGTCTATCCTTTTTCATTCACGACCACGACAAAATCTAAACCGTGAATTTATTCACTGTCCGCCCCAAATGCTCGGACAGGTCCGCCAGACGCTCGGCAGTATGGGTCAATTCAGTCATTTGAGCGGTCTGCTCCTGAGAAGAAGCGGAAATCTGCTGAATAGCAGCGCAGCTTTCGGCGGCAACCGCCGCCACTTTTTCCATCACTGCCATCACTTGATCAATGGATTTCACCATGCCTTGGGCCGAATCAGCAGCCTGTTCCGCCGAATCCAGTATCTTGCCGAGAGACTGACCGAACGCGGCCAGACTTTGGCCGACTTGGTAAACGGTCTCAACCCCTTTATTTACTTCCTGAGAGCCCTGTTCCATGTTCTGGGATATATCGGTAATTTGATTCTGGATGCCGCCAATGATCGCGATAATTTGTTTGGCCGCGCTTTCCGACTGTTCAGCCAGTTTGCGCACCTCGTCGGCTACCACGGCAAATCCTCGGCCCTGTTCACCGGCCCTGGCCGCTTCAATAGCGGCATTTAAGGCTAACAGATTGGTCTGTCCGGCAATATTCGTAATGAATTCGACGATTTGGCCGATTTCCCGGGATTTATCCTGAAGGGAGTGAGCTTCCGTCACATTACTGCTGCTGCCGCTGGCAATCTGCTTCATGCGCTGGATGGCATCGAAGACAGCTTTGGCGCCATCGGTACTGCCGGCGTGAGACTCCTTGGCAGCCTGCATCATCTTCTGGCAGTGACTGTTCAGCACCTTGCTGTCCTCAGCCAGACGCCTGGCCAAATCAACCGCAATACCGGCTTCATTGGCTTGTTTTTCTGATCCGCCGGCAATATTCCGAATATTTTTCGTTATTTCGTCCGCCGCCGTATTCGTTTCGGCAGCGGCAGTCAGCATTTGCTGCGAAAAACCTTGCACCTGGCCTGCGGCCTGGCCCATATCCACAATAACTGTGCGAAGGGTAGTAACAGTATGATTCAGGGCTTGGGCCAGCTCTTTGGCTTCACCTTTTTGTCCGGTAAAAGTCACTTCGGAGGTCAGGTTGCCTTTGGCGAGTTCTTCAGCGTCGTCCAGCAGCCGGGTCAAATGCTGGCTGCCCTGCCCGCCGGTCCGGCGCAGCAAGAGGATCAGAACGATCAGGACCACCAGCCCGCCGCCCATAATGCTGTATATTGCCTGGCGGTTCAGTTGTGTCACTGAGTTCATGCCGCCGGTAGCCGCCTGCCGATATTGTTCCTGCAGGCTTTCCAGCATATCGATCAACCGGTCGTTCTGCCGGGTGAATTCAGCGATCATTTTATTGCCGGCCACCGGCCCCCCTACTACATAGGCATCCGCCATCCTGCGGCCAAATTCATAACAAGCGGCAAAGGCCTGATCAATCTGCTGGATCTCATTGGTTTTCTCCGGCGTGAGTTTTAGAAGCGCATCCCTGGACTGTTTAAACCGTTCCGCCTCACCGGCCGCCTTTCTCAGACCCTCAGCCAGTTCCTGCTCTGACTGTATCGCGCTCACATCGTTGAGATACTGATGCACCTGCATCACGGATTTGGTCATGGCATCGACCTGCGTCAGAGCGGGATAAGCGTTGGTATTCACTATCTCTACCCCGTTGTTGGCCTGCTGCACGAAATAGGTGCCAGCAAACAGCGTTGCCGTCAAAAGCAAACTAATGGTAATAATTCTTCCCGCTGCACTATGTAAAGACATACCGAACATATTATTGCTCCTTTGCAAATTACATGTACTGCTCATTTTTGGTATATCAGGGTTCTCTATTTTATCATTTTTCTTTTTCCTGACAACAACAGAACTTGACTCTATGAGAAGGGCCTGCACCTGAACTGGAGCATGTTTTCGACAAAAACATACCAAATCCCTCTTTTGCTTTCGCTGTTCATTGCATATAATGATTAAAAAGACCTAAATCCGGTACCATTGAGACTGGCCCTGATGAGCCTGTTTCAATGGCCGCCAAAGGAAGGGATCGCATGATACCACATGTCTCGCCGGCCATGCTGCAGCCGGATTTCTGGACAAACAAACTGGAACGCCCCTCGGCCGTCTTGCTCGACCCAGGTACGGTATCCGGCCTCAACCAGATTACCCGTGAAAAGCTGCCGGAGTTTGTGACGGACCTGACAGCCTATCCGGAAACGCTGCCCCGCCAAACCTTGCTGAAACAGATTGGCGAATATGAGTGGGGCCGGGAACCCCGCTATTTAGACGGTGTCCTGCTGCCGGATTCCTATTGCCGGTCTCTGGAGCTCCGCATGGGGCTTGAGACCATACCGGCCATGGCGCAGATGCGCTATGCCTATACCGTCCGGCGGACCAATGTAAGGACCGTGCCGACGGAAGATTTCGTCACCAACCGTCCTGATGACCGGCTGCTGGACAGATGCCAGGAAACAGCCCTTGATCCGGCCGAACCGCTGGTCGTCCTCCATGCCGGCAGTGGGCAGCAGTGGTATTTTGTCCAGGCCTATAATTATCGCGGCTGGGTCAACAGCCGCGATATCGCCCTGACCGATGACCGCAAGCTATGGCGGAACTATCAGGAAACAAACCGATTTCTCGTAGTCACCGGCTACAAGGTGGCCTTAGGAATAAATCCGGTTTCTCCTGATTTCTCGCAATTGGTATTTTCCATGGGGGCAAAGATTCCCCTGGCGGTGGAAGATGATTGGGGCGCCATCGACCTGCAGACCCCTGCCGGCAATTATGTGGTCAATCTCCCCTGGCGGCAGGCTGACGGACAGTTAGCCTTTCGCCTGGCTCTTGTCCCTTTGTCCGCCGATGTATCAGCCGGTTATCTCCCGGTCACCCGGGAAACAGTCATCCGGCAGGCATTTAAACTGCTGGGCAATCGCTATGGCTGGGGCGGGCTGTTTGAAAGCCATGACTGCTCTGCTCTGATTTTGGATGTGTACCGTTCTTTTGGCATTATCCTGGCGCGCAATGCCGGGGAACAGGCCTTGGGCGCAGGCTCGGTTATTTCCCTTTCAGCCGGGCAGAATGAAAATGAACGCCGGGAAACCCTGGACCGGGTCCAGCCTGGCGCCACACTGCATCTGCCGGGTCATGTGATGCTGTATCTGGGGAAACATGATTCCCGCTACTATGCGATTCATGCCTTTGGCGGCTATGGTGACCAAAGCCGCCCGCAAGCGGACGGCTCTTTGGCCAGCGTGCCATTATACGGGATAGTTGTGACCGATCTTGCTCTGCCCCGGACCACGGGCTGCAGTTTATTAAATTCTTTAGAAGCTATTAACCAAATTGTATAAGGAAGGACCGCTGAAAAAGGCCCATCTGCGTTGTCGGTCCTGCGGGCGCGCGTTCGACGTACCCTCCAAACGTACAGTCTCACGCGCGTCCTTGTCCTTCCTAGCATCTGGACCTTTTTGAACGGTCCCAATCAGCAGCTTGTTTTTTTTATAAATACTGACGAGTTATCGGCCGTATTCACACCAGGGTTCCTCGGCCAGGTAGTCCCCGTCAGAATAGTAGTAAGCCCGGGCCCGGCAACCGCCGCAAACATCCGAGAAGCCGCAGGCGCTGCAGCCGCCTTTCAGGACGTCATGGCGCAAGGAGTTGAACAAGGGGCTGTCCCGCCATATTTCCGTGAAGTCAGTTTGCTTCACATTGCCTGCCTTCATGGGCAGGTAAGGACAAGGCTGTACGTCTCCGTTGGGGATAATCACGCAGTAGGAAGTCCCTGCTAAACATCCCCTGCTGTAGCGCATGGGGATGTTTTTTTGCTTGGCGATGCGCATGAATTGCGGGGCGCAGGTAGGCTTGATCTCAATGGGCACTTGCTGTTTTTTCTCCAAAATCCGGGTCAGCAAGGCTTCGTAAGCTTGGGTCTTTAATGTGGTCTCCTCGATATTCTTACCCCGTCCGGCGGGAACGAGAAAAAAGATGTGGTGGGCAATAGCTCCTACTTTGACCGCCAAATCGGTAATATCGGTGATCTCGTCTTCGTTTAAGCTGGAAACCGTAGTGTGGATCTGAAAAGGCAGTCCAGCCTCCTGACAGGCTTTCATGCCGGCCAGGGTTTTCTCCCAGGATCCATCGCTTTGCCGAAACCAGTCATGCTTGGACTTATCCTTGCTGTCCAAGCTGATGCCGGCCACTGCCAGGCCGGCTTCCTTGAGCTTCACGGCTACCTCCGGGGTAATCAGCAGGCCGTTGGTCCCCAGCACCGGGCGCAGACCCACTGACCGGGCATGGCGGATGAGGTCATAAATATCACTGCGCATCAGCGGCTCGCCGCCGCTTAAAATCATGATTTTAAAGCCGGCTTGGGCGATTTCACTCAGCAGCTTCTTGCCCTGCTCGGTAGACAGCTCATCATCCTGTTTGGCGCCGGCGTCCCGATAGCAGTGCAGACACTGGATGTTGCAAGCCTGTGTCGTGTTCCAGGATATAATCATAGAGTTCTTCTCCTTTCTCAAAGGGACCGTTGAAAAAGGCCCATCTGCGTCACGTCAGCCTACTGCGGGCGCGCTGTATCAGAATCCATGGCTTTCTCCAGAAAGCGGTAACAATTGGATGATCTCTCATGAGTGAAAAGTCACCTGAATTCTTCATTACGGAGACGCAGGGTGTCTCTTTTACCTAGCATCGGGACGTTTTTGAACGGTCCGAGACCATAGCTAAATATTGCAGCATACTTTTTTATCTACCTTCTATTTTAACCCCAGTTTATCCTGCAGCATTTCTTCCAGGATTTCGCCCGTATCCCGGACAAAACCGACGCATAAGGCGTTCCGCAGGTTTTCTCCATCCATTCACGCCACTTCTAAAGCTCAAGTTTCATTTCCGATAAAAATTCCTGAAACTCTTTTCTCGCCGCCTTAATGAACTCCGGGTCCTGCTTGTCCAGTGCGGCTTCAAACTTTCTTAGGGCCCGTTCGATAAAAATACGGTTGTTTCCAATGCTTTCTTCGTAATACCTCTCTCCCTGCAGCAGCAGCAGCTTGTTTTCTTCCCTTTCGCGGGGATGGATTTTCATATACGAAAGTTCCTGCAGCCGCACATTGATCTCTGCCTCGGTCATGTCTGTCTCGTTGTTGATGATGATCTGCCGGATGGTTTCTCCGGTAGAAACTGATTTGACCTCCACCTCTAAAAGCGAATTTACATCATACGTATAAGTGACATCTATAGCCTCTTCACCAGCTTTGGCCTTGGGGACTTCAATACTCAGCTCGCCAAGGGACAGGTTGTTCTTGGCAAACCGGCTCTCGCCCTGCAAAATATTGACCCGCACTTTGGTTTGATTATCCCTGACTGTGTACAGACGTTCTGTCCGGCTAGCTGGAATGATGGTGTTCCGTTCGATAATCGGACAAAACAAGCCGTCGATGAACTGATTATCCCCATTGTCCCGCACCACCTCTGTCCCCAGGGTAAAGGGGCATACATCGGTCAAGATCACTTCGCGGACTAACGCATTTCTTTCTTTCATGGCGCCCTGGACAGCAGCTCCCAAGGCAACGGCTTCATCAGGATTGATGTTGAAGTAAGGAAGGGTCTTAAACAATTTGCTGACAAAGCTGCGGATGACGGGAAGCCTGGTAGCACCGCCCACCATAATCACCTTATGGATGTCTGGAATTCGTATGTTGGCATCAGCCAGACTCCGTTTGATCGGCTCTTTGATTTTTTCCAGCAAATTCTCGCAGGCGGTTTCATATTCCTCTATGGTAATTACTGCTTCATAAACCGCTTCGTTGATAACACAGCGGAATTTAACCTTACGGTCCTCTGAAAACCCATGCTTGCAAAGCTCCGCCTGCTTATAGATATGCGCCAGCTGCTTGCCGGTAAGCTGAGCAGGATTCAGCGCCGGCGTCTTTGCCAGGAAGATTTCTTCCAGGACCCGGGTGAAATCCTCGCCGCCGAGAAAATTATCGCCTGCCACGGCTCGTACCTCAATAATACTGCCGTATAACTCCAGTATGGAAACGTCAAAGGTCCCTCCCCCCAGGTCGAAGACCAGGAATTTTGCGTTTTGATTCTGGTTTTGATATAAACCATAGGCTATGGCAGCAGCGGTAGGCTCGCTGATAATTCGTTCCACCTTAAGCCCCGCCAGCTCGCCGGCCCTTTTGGTAGCGCGCCGCCGCTGTTCGTTGAAGTAAGCCGGCACACTGATCACCGCCTCAGTGACCGGCTTCCCCAGATAGCTTTCAGCATCCTCTTTCATGGCGCGAAGGACAAACGAGGACAATTCCTCTGCCGTGAATTTTTTATCTAAGAGCGTATACTCTCGCTTGCTTCCCATGTCCCGCTTAAATACGGCCGCCGCGCTCGTTTGATTGAGCCAAAGACGCTCTTGTGCTGTTTCACCCACATAAATCTGGCCTTGTTCATCCATGCTGACCACCGAAGGGGTTAATGGCTTGCCTAATCGATTGGGAATGATCCTTGGTCCTTCTTCGGTGAAATACGCCGCCAGACTGTTAGACGTCCCCAGGTCAATGCCGATAATCATAGATACCTCCAAATGGTTTTGAAAATGTTGTCTTTCCTATTGTTTTTCTTATTTGTTAGTTCGCTGAGATGTCTTTTATAGAGGGCGCTGTTATCTAAGGCCATCGCCTTTTTGTAATACTCCTCCGCCCGGTCAAACTGCTTCATTTCCTCGTATAATCTGCCCAGTCCGTAATAGCCGTCAAAGCACTCTTTCGCATGACAGCTTTTACAGGGCAAGTTATCAACAGCCTGCGTAAAATAGTACTCTGCCCGGCGGTGCTCTCCCAGAATCAGATAAATCATGCCCAAGCGCCAATGATACATTCCGCCATAAGGCTTATACGCGATAAATCTTTTTCTGTCGCCATACATATCCTCTATGGCAGACAGTGCCTGAGTGGCCCATTGTCTTGCTTCCCGTGTCTTTCCTTCATCAAAATAGACTTGAGCCAGATACAAACAACATAGGTAATAGGATTCCGTTTTTGGGGAGCCGGCATTTGCGATGGCTTTTTTCAAAGAGCTTTTGGCCCTGAAGTACTTACCTATGGAAAAATAAAACATACCAGTCCTTTTCAGGACCTCCACTGATTTTCCGTTATGTAGTACGGCATTACAGGCATAAATAAACGCCATCCAGAATTGTCCCGCGCCCTCGTAAATTTGCATGATGTGATAACATGCCTCTTCCTTGGGAAAATCATATTTTTTAATCAGATCTTGATAGACCTTGACCGCTTCCTTGGGTTTGCCCATTTTTGCTAAAACAGCGGCGATGTATTCATGTATATCTTGACGGTCAGGCCAGTGCTTAAGTATTTCCCGGTAACAATCCAGAGCTTCTTCATATCTGCCAAGAATCTCAAAACAGGTTGCCAAATTGCTGTGAGGCAGCAAAGAGTCGCCTGGCTCCATTAATTCCAGGGCTTTTTGGTACTCGCCGATCGCCTCGTCATATTTTTTCATATTCTTTAATACATACCCGGCATTATTATGAGGCCATAGATTTTTGGGATTGCATTTCACTGCCTTTTGGTAACACTCCAGGGCTTTAGCAAATTGATAACCCTTATCGTAAATGATGCCTACATGGACATAATAATAGCTGCTATCCTGTCTCAGCTCAAGCAAATGCTCGCCGTAACGCCTTGCCGTTTCGTAATGTTTTACATCTTCCTCCCGCTCGTACACGCGTATATATAGGTCTCCGAGTTTCTCCAGGGCGTCCAGATTGTCCGGATTGATTTCCAACGTTTTCCGGTAGATCCGTATAGCATCATATTCGTTATCAGTTTCCTCATAGCATCTACCCAGGCGGGTGTGGGCATATTCCGCCTTGGGATAGGTTTTTATGAGTCTCTCCAGGATGATAATCGCCTCCTCATACCTTGCCAAATCCACGTACAGATAGGCTTTGGTGAAGTGGTAATCATCCTTCTGAGGATTTTGTTGGATAGCCGCTTCCATGGTCTCCAGCCCTTTGGGAAAATCACCAACATTGGCATAGGCCTTGGCCAGTTCGTGCAAGACCTCTCCCAAATCATGAAATTCGTCTTCACGCTGATCCCGGGGATCTTTTATCTTTTCCGACAAGGCCAGAATAACCTGTAAGGCCGCTTCTTCCTCTTCCTTGCTTTTTGACATAAAACGCAGGCACTTACCGTAAAGCAATTCCAGCTCATTGCTTTCCAGCTTTGCTTCCCTGGCCCGGTTAATGACCCCAAAAGCATCCTCGTATTGATCATTAAAGTAAAAAACCTTGGCAGCTAAGAGATAGGGCTTTACGTTAGAAGGATAAATTTCAATGGCCTTATAGTAATCATCAATCACTTCCTGGCCGTTGCGCATATTGTAATGGGCTTCCTGGCGATTGATATAGGCGGGATAGTAACCTTTACTTTGCTTGAGAATCTCATCGCAGACATCGATACAGGCCTCCGGTTTGCCCGATCGCAATAAAGCCGAAGACAGGTGCTGCATCGTGTCCAGCTTTTCACCCGAATTTTCCTCAAGGGAAGCAGCCTGCTGCAAGTAGGGGATGGCCTGTTCGTAGTCCTTTTCATTAAAACAGCATGCGCCCATCAGCCGATAGCAGATCGCTAAGTCCCGCCTCCCCTCCCCGTCCTCGGGAGGATTTTTTAGCAGTTCCAGCCATTGAGAGGAGTAATCTAAGGCTTTTTTAAATTCCTCTTTTCTAAGATATACATAGCTGTGTATTTTCAAAAACCAGGGCTCTCTGCTTGTCTCTGCGGGAAACTCAGCTAACAATTGGATACACTGATCCAAAGAATTGTTTTGATAATAACACCAGGCCAGATCTTCCTTGACCTTTAGATTAGCAGATTCCGCTTGGCAGATTGCCTCATACTCCTTGATCAAATGCTCATTGGCCTCAACCAGCAGCCGATGGATATCTTCATCCCTGGGGTAGGCCCTTAATAATTCTACTGCCCGTTCATTGGCCTCTTTATAACGCCCCTTGTAAATGTCATATGAGATCAGACCAATCTGGGCGCTATAGTGAGCAGGCCATTTTTGACGCAGCTTTTCCCAAATAGACGCCGCTTCATCGTGGTGATTGACGGCGGCATGAGCTTTTGCCACGATGTAAGCGATATAATCGTCCGCCAAATATGGGGCCAGCTTAGGAATCAGTTGTTCAATTTCCGGTTTATGATCAAGGGAGATAAAATACCTCAGCCTTTGTGCATCCGCATAGGGATGATAAATCGGCAGCGTATCTATTGTATTAAATTCATCTTGCACCGCTTCTGTCTGATTCTCATTCAGCAGACGGTTTATGTTGTAGCAGGAACGCATATAGTCATCCACCGAAGCATCGCCGCTGACAGTAAGCAAGTTCAAATCAATCTGCGAATAATCTTGAATCTGATTGATGACATATTCAATAAAATTCTCGGAGAAGGATTGCAGCAGAGTTTCTTTATTCTTGATCAGATCAAAGGCACGGTCCAGCATAAGCCAGACCTCATGGGGCAAATAATAGTGGTCCATTATGTAGGCCAACAGCTTTTCTCTGGCTTCCAGCCAGGTATCCAGACCCTGGCAGACATCATTGGATAATAATTTTTCCCAGAGGCCTGGTTCTCTCCGTTTACGGATATCCTGATAGATGTCGTCTGCCTGTTCTAACCATAGATCCATATCGCTTTTCGCTTTTGCCGGCGCTTCATCCACTGCAGGCTCAGAGCTTAACCGGATGGCTTCTTCATAAGCCTTTCTTAAGTTGATAAATCCCTGGGCATCATCTTCAGGATTAGTATGAAGCAGTTGGGTACGATATGCCCCCCGGATCAATCCAGGATCTTTTGTTTTATTAATGCCTAATATCTGCCAAATAATCTCTTCTTTCATCAAAAATCGCCTCGTATGCATAAAATATAGGATTATTATACTACTTTGTGTATGGCTTTTCCATTTATCATTTAAAAGGAAAGTATTGAAGTAGAGCAAACCGTATCGTTTACAAGGTAGATGGCGACCCATTAATCATTGCTCAATGCGGCAAGCCTCATGATGATTAAATATTGGCTCTTGCATATTCAACCGGATTATGATAGGATAATTTACAAATTAGTCTATATTTTTAAAGACGATGACAGGAATAGTACGCGGTATGTCCATAGCACAGAGAGCCGGGTCTGGTGTAAACCGGTCTGAGAACGTCCGCCGAATGCCTCCCTGGAGTTGTAAGGCCGAACAAAGTAGGCCATTCCGCTGCCCGGCGTTAACGGGATTGAGTGAGTCCGGTCGCGAACTGGCTAAACTAGGTGGTACCGCGGGAAGATAATCCCGTCCTGGCGCAAGAATTTTCTTGCCGGGACGGGATTTTTTTGTTGCCCCCCCAAAGACTAAAAATGCAGAAATGGAGCGAAAGAACAATGATGCGTGAATTATTGGAGTTACTGGAAAAAGATCATACTCTGACTGCTGAACACCTAAGCCGGATGTTAGGCCGGCCCAAAGAAGAAATTGAGCGGGAAATTACCCGCCTTGAACAGGAAAAAATCATTGTCAAATACCAGACGATTATCAACTGGGAAAAAGCTGATGCGGATATGGTCACCGCCATTATTGACGTTAAGATCACCCCGCAGCGGGAAGTAGGCTTTGATGCCCTGGCTGAACGCATTTACCGCTTTCCGGAGGTCCGCAATCTCTATCTGATGTCCGGCGCCTATGACCTGTCGGTCATGGTCCAGGGGAAATCCCTAAAAGAAGTAGCCCGGTTTGTCGCTACTAAGCTGGCCACCATTGAGGGGGTTATCAGCACCACCACCCACTTCATGTTAAAGTGCTACAAAGAAGAAGGGGTTATCATTGATGATAAGGAAGAAGATCGCAGACTGGCGGTGACGCCATGAACTGGTCGGAACGGATTTCTCCTGCCGTACGGTCCATTCCGCCTTCCGGCATCCGGCGATTCTTCGATATTGTCGCCGAAATGAAAGATGTGGTCTCATTAGGAGTGGGCGAGCCGGATTTTGTGACTCCCTGGCACATCCGGGAAAGCTGCGTGGAAGGACTGCAGCGGGGTTATACGGCTTATACCTCCAACTACGGGTTGCTGGAGCTGCGGCAGGAAATCGCCAAAACAATCTGCCGCAAGTACGGCGTAACCTATGATCCGAAACATGAGGCTTTGGTAACGGTAGGAGTCAGCGAAGCTCTGGATCTGGCGATGCGCGCCATTCTGGCGCCTGGCGACGAAGTGCTGGTGCCTCAGCCCTGTTATGTTTCATATCCCGCCTGCGTCACTCTGGCCGGCGGTCATCCCATCCCGGTGGCCACCACCGTGGAGACGGAATTCCGGCTGACTGTGGAGCAATTGGAACAGGCTATTACTCCCAGGACCAAGGCTATCTTGCTGGGATACCCCAATAATCCTACCGGGGCGATCATGCCCCGGGACGAGTTGCTGAAAATCGCCGCTTTCGCCGAGGACCATGACCTCATTGTCATTTCTGATGAGATTTATGCCGACCTGACATACGAAGGAGAACACACCTGTTTTTCTTCCCTGCCCGGTATGCGGGACCGGACCATTTTATTAAACGGCTTTTCCAAGGCTTATGCTATGACCGGCTGGCGCATCGGATACGCTCTGGCGAATCCCGACTTTATCGCCGCCATGACCAAAATCCATCAGTTCACCATGCTGTGTGCCCCGGTTACCGCCCAGGTGGCGGCCATTGAAGCGCTGCGCCACGGGGAATGCCACATGAACAGCATGGTGGCCGAATATAACCGCCGGCGCCGTCTGATGGTGGAAGGATTCCAGCGCATAGGACTCCCCTGTTTTGAACCGAAAGGCGCTTTTTATATCTTCCCGTCCATCCGGGAAACCGGGATGACCTCTCTAGAGTTCGCGGAAGAATTGCTCAAAAAGCAGAAGGTCGCGCTGGTGCCCGGCGATGCCTTCGGCGCAAGCGGCGAAGGTTTTGTCCGCTGCTCCTACGCTTCTTCTGTCGCCAATTTGTCAGAAGCGTTAACCCGCATCGAGAAATTTTTAAAGGGCCGTTGAAACGGCCCCCGGGCTCCTCTAGCTTCCCCTTACATCCTGAAAAACGACGGCAGGACAGGTCAGATCAAAAATTTTCGGTTCCAGGCGCTTCAGTTCTTCCACAACCCAGCCCTCGCTACGTCTCTCAATCATCTCATATGCTTCATCCAGCGAATCCGCTGCCACCGCCAGCACCGCATCATTATACATGGCCTGGTGCACATTGGGCTCGTTGATCATGCTATAACTGTGATATTTGCGGTTATGCCGCCAGACAAATACCTTCATGGTCTCATTCTATCCCGTTTATACGTCTGAAGCCGCGTCTTGTCCCGCCAGCATCCGATCCGGCCAACAGTACGGCCAGTACTGCTGCCACGAGGGTGATCAGGGCGGTCATTCCGGCCAGGATCAATCTCAGTTCGTCCATGTCCCCGGCGAGCTTGCCCTGTTCTTCCGCCAGCGTCTGTTCATTGTGCCTGATCAGCCCGCTGAGATATTTCTCAATATCCCGGCCGGCGCTGGCTTCATGACGGGCCGTGCGGACAGCTATTTCCTGCAGCACTTTACCCGAAAGCGGCTGTGTCTGCAGTTTCAGCAAATCATCCTGTTCTTTTTGCCAAACCTGCCGGGCCGCGGCATAGTCTACCCAGATCTGGCTTTCCCCGGCGTCTTTGGCCACGGCCTCATAGGTATTCCAGGCTTGGTTGACGGCCTGCGCCTCTGCCTGGTATTTCTGCCGGTAAGCATCAACCTGTTTACTGTCCGCAAACCCATTTAATATGGCAAAGGAATACTTCTCCATTGTCAGATGAGCCTGCTTCATTGCCCGGAGAGCCTGAAGCTTTTGCCCTCGCTCGTTCGCGGCGTCCTGAAGCGCCGTCAGGGAAGCGTTCAGATGCTGATCCGCAAAATATCCCGCCGTTGAAAATAAAACAATAATTAAAACAAATCCTATGGCAAACTTACCTGCCATACTCCAGTTGCGCTGCATTACCAATTCTCCTCCTATTCTTTAGAGCATGATCCTTTTTCAACTGCTTTCCTGATTTCTTCATAGCGGAAGCACTGGGTCACATGATCGTTAACCATGCCTACTGCCTGCATAAAGGCGTAACAAATCGTCGGACCGACAAATTTAAATCCCAGACGGGACAATTCTTTGCTCATGGCCTGGGATTGTTTGGTTTCTGCCGGGACATTCTGAATGGTGGCCCAGGCATTCTGCACAGGTTTTCCATCGACAAATTTCCATATGAAAGAGTTGAAATTGCCCTGCTTGTCCTGTACTGCCAGATAAGCGCGGGCATTGGCCACCGCTGCCGCCAGTTTCAGCCTGTTGCGGATGATCCCCGGATTCGCAAGCAGCCGGGTCAGATCCGTTTCAGAGTAGGCAGCTATTTTGCCTGCATCAAATCCATCAAAAGCCTGACGGTAATTCTCCCGCTTTCTGAGCACTGTAATCCAGCTGAGTCCGGCCTGAGCCCCCTCTAAGATCAGAAATTCAAACAACTTCCGGTCATCATAAACCGGAACACCCCATTCCTGATCATGATACCTTACATACAACGGGTCTTCTCCGGCCCATTGACATCGGTGGTTCATGGGATCACCTCACTCAATATATGGCCTGATTTCTTTCATCCGGGCTTTAGCGCCTGTGACCAAGCCTTTTAAAAATATGGATTTCACCGGTTTAAGCGCCAGCAGCGCCCGAACCGGACCGGATTTCTCCAAAAGTGTCGCCGTCCTTGCCAATGCCCGGGCACTGAGACTCTCCGGCTGATCAAACAATAACTCGGCTACTTTGCCCCGTTCGATGGCCATAGCCACATTCTTATCAAAAGCAGTTTCCGGCACATAGACCTTCTGAGGCCGCGACCGCAGACTAATAGCTCCGAGCGGACAGGCAGTATGGCATACGCCGCAGCCAAGGCAGAGGCTTTCGTCGCAAATGACTGACGGTTTGAGACCGTTTTCCGGCTGGTTGACAAAAGAAATGGCTCCTGCCGGGCAGGCGGCCACACATTTGCCGCAGCGGCGGCACTTTGAGGCATCAAGGCCGGCCAGCCAGTTGGAAGTCACAATGGCGCCGCGCATATGGAGGCGGCGGACGGACTGGAACATACTGCAGCAGCAGCCGCAGCAATTGCAGATATAGGACAGATTTCTTTGCACATTATCGCCGGTCTGAGCCAGTCCGGCCTCTTTACATTTTTGCAGAATCCTCAAGGCTTCGCTTGCCCCAACGGTCCGGGCCATTCCCCGTCT
This sequence comes from Acetonema longum DSM 6540, assembly GCF_000219125.1. Classification (NCBI taxonomy): domain Bacteria; kingdom Bacillati; phylum Bacillota; class Negativicutes; family Acetonemataceae; genus Acetonema; species Acetonema longum. The sequence goes on along the minus strand of NZ_AFGF01000017.1, from coordinate 144,736 downwards.
CACCAGAATATCGGCGGCATAATTCATGGACAGGCACACTTCCTGCGGCGCTTGGCAGGCTTGTCCCAGATGGCTTTGTTTATGGCGGCAGGCACACAAGGATACTCCGATGGATTTGGCCTGTTCAATAACCTTGCTGGCTCTTTCCCAATCCAAAATTTCGGTGCTGTCAGCCGGCAGAGCCTCTTCCCGCACCAGAGACCGTCCGATCTGAGTTTCACCTTGGAATACCGCATGGGGAAAAGCAGAATCAGAGGCATCGGACATCATATATTCTTCAAATAAAGCCGCCAGTTCCGCCATCGGCAATTCGTCCCGTGTGCGCATGAAGGTGAATTCAAAAAAACCGATGACCACCGGCGCCAGCGAAAAATAACGCTTGCCGTTATACTCCAGGTCGATGATCAGGCCTCGTTCGGCCAGATCCGTAAGTTTCTCATCCAGTTGCGGCTCCGGCAGGCCGGTGCGCCGCGCCAGCACTGCCAGCGGCGTCAGCTGCCCCGGCAGCTTAGCGGCCAACTCAGCCTCCGCCGGCGAGAACAGCATCTGCAAAATCCGCATCAACACCGGCGAAGCCGGCGCTCCGGTCAGCGTCCGGTCCAGACGCTGCTGCAGCAACTGATATTTGTCTTGGTTGTATCTGTGGCCCAATATTTATTCCTCCGGACAGGTATGTTATGTACGAAGCCGCAGCGATCGTTTTCTATCGTTTTAATATCCTGAAATAATTAATCTCAGCCGCCGGCGAATACCGGCGCAAACCGGCATGAATATCGAACAGGTGATGATACATAGTGGGCTCAGAGAGACCGGGAGGTCCGTAAAGAACCAGCATCACCCGCCGGGTATCCGATGTGACCCGGGTATGAAAAGCAGCGCCGCCAAACAGGCTTGATATCGTGCCCTGTACATCCCGGATGATCATATCCCCTTTGGGGATTTCAAACTCTTTGCCGTTATCCATGGTATAACGGACTCCTTCACCGGCTACATCCAAAACCAGCGGGTCGGTAATTTCATCGGCGTCATGACAGTAAGTAATCAGCATATTCTGGACATCATTGGTAAAAACCACTTCGGTAAAGGGACTGATCTTAGCCTTACCCCGTTCCTGATACACTACTGTCTCCAATTGATAATGAAGGTCGTAAATCCGGTTAAATCGTTTATAGTAAGCATCATAGGCCTTTACAGGTCCCAGTTTGACCAAATCGGACCGGAACAGACGGGAAAAACGGGCGCGCAGTAAATTTTGCATGTCCTCGCGAGTTTTGTCATTTTCCGGCCGATGGGCGGGATTGATGATATTAGACATGACCATAACCGCCACTTTTGCTTTGGGGTATGTCTTGCCCCAGGCTTCCGAGATCGTAAACATGTGTGTTACCTACCTCCTGCATTTGCCGCATACATAGAATTGAGATTCGTCTATCCTCAAATTATTCCGGTAACTTAATTCACCGTTTTATTCATAATCCGTAGGTTCCGGATATTATTATACTACTTTTACACTGCTTGAGGATAGCACTAACATCCTAATTTTCTCTATAACAATCCTGCAATAGCAATAATACGGCGCGCATTGCTTGTGTCCCGCAAGGCGCGCCGCTGTCAACCGTCTGTTTTATACTTTCAGCCTGGTTTGAATCCTTTGAATGGCTTCCGCCGTGTTTTCGGCCTTGCCAAAGGCGGTCAAGCGGAAATAGCCCTGGCCGCTGGGGCCGAAACCAACTCCCGGCGTACCGACAATATGAGCTTCGTGCAGGAGCTTGTCGAAAAAGGCCCATGAATCCATATTATTGGGGGTTTTGAGCCAGATATAAGGGGCGTTGACCCCGCCATAGACCTGAAGACCGACGTTCTGTAAGCCTTCACGGATGGTTTTGGCATTGGCCATGTAGTAATCGATCATAGCCCGGGTCTGTTTTCTTCCTTCATCCGTATAAACCGCTTCGGCGCCTTTTTGAACTATGTAGGGCACACCGTTGAATTTGGTTGTATGGCGCCTGTTCCATAATTTATTCAGCGAATAGGCCTCGCCGCCGGCCGTATAGCCCATTACGGTTTTCGGCACTACCGTAAACGCGCAGCGGTTGCCGGTAAAGCCGGCGTTTTTGGAGAAGGTGCGGAATTCGACGGCTACCTCTTTGGCGCCTTCGATTTCATAGATGCTGTGGGGAATATCTTTTTCCTGAATATAAGCCTCATAAGCCGCGTCAAACAGGATGACTGTCTTGTTGGCCCGGGCGTAATCCACCCATTTTTTCAGTTCCCCTTTAGTCAGAGTCGTGCCGGTAGGATTATTAGGGAAGCACAGATAGATCAGATCCACCTTTTCTTTCGGCAGCTCCGGAATAAAATGATTGCCGGCATGACAGGGAATATAGGTGATATTGGCATAACGGCCGTCCTGGCCCAATGCACCGGTACGGCCGGCCATCACATTGGTATCGATATATACCGGGTATACCGGATCGGTCATAGCCACCCTGATATCTGTGCCGAAAATTTCCTGGAAATTGCCGGTATCGCTTTTTGACCCGTCACTGACGAAAATTTCGTCTTCGCCGAGTTGAATGCCCAGAGGCGCGTAATCATGCTGAGCAATCTTTTGAATCAAGAAATTATATCCTTGTTCCGGGCCATATCCGTGGAAGGTTTCGGCCTTGGCCATCTCATCCACCGCTTTGTGCATCGCATCAATGACCACCGGCGGCAAGGGCAGCGTCACATCGCCGATCCCCAGACGAATCACATCGGCAGCCGGATTCTGTTCTTTAAACGCGGTAACCCGTCGGGCAATCTCGGCAAATAAGTAGCTGCCGGGCAATTTTAAATAATTTTCATTGATTCTAATCATTACGATACCCCTTTCAGCCTTCTCTCTATCGGGAAACTACAATTCATGCAGCGACGTTTGGCGTGCTCATTTGTATAATGTATATTATTCCCGAAGCGAAATATATCACCCATATTTCGCTATTAGAATCTGCAAGTCCTCCTGTTTTGCCCGCTAATGAAAAATTTCCGGTCAAAACCGGCAAAAGTAAGAAAAAAAGCCGTAAAAACGGCTTTTAACTAAACTATTTATAGGGACTGAACCTTGGCTATCGTCCAGTCATGCCCGGAGGTCCTGACTAAATCTACCCGGAAAAACCGTCCGGTGCGGTCTTGCCTGACCTGAACCGAGGCCGACCTGGCTGACTGAGACACAAGGGTAAAGGAGTCACGGTAACGATCGAAACCATAGCGGGAGGCATAATCTTTCACAAAATCCACCGGACTGCTGACAGAATACGCATAGTCGGAGTAACGACTGGAATCGCTGCGGTAATAAAGGCGCCCGTCCTTATATAACACATGATTTTCATCGGAGCTGGGCCAGCTGTGCCGGTGTTCATGCCAGCCATAGTTACGCCGTTTTTCCTTCGATGGACGTTCCTTGTGATGGTCCTTGTAACGGTCCTTATAATGATCTTTGTAATGATCCTTATAGCTATTCTTATCCAGTTTAACCACCTGGGCGGTCTTTGCGTGGGACTGATCGAAAGAAGGCCGTTCAGCGGCCAGAGCTGTCGCAGCCGGAATACCGGGCAATGCAGCACCGGTAAGAATAGCCGCGCCTGCCGCCGCCCCGGCAACTGTCGCGGCATAGCGTTTCATTTTGCGTCGGAGAAATTTATGCCTGGATGATTTTTTTTCCATACAGATTCTCCTTTCTTCTATTCTTCTATCTTAGTGTTTCAAAACTTTCATCAGCCCAATCCCGGTAATTTATAGCGAAGGTTTACAAAATGGCGGCCTGGAAACAAAAAGAAGCAAAAAAGAATTTTCTTTGCTTCCCAGAATATAATTCGTTGCAAGTAACCGTTGCTTTTCACGGTGGGATAAGGCAAAATAGGAATAAAACGCTTGCAAATGAAATGGCCGGGGAGAACCCCACAAAAGATAAGGGGAGGTATTGAGATATTTATGAGTTTACGCAGCATAACAATCCCTGTCAAAGACATGCATTGCACAGCTTGTGAAGGCCGGATAGAAAACGCCTTGAAAAATTTGAACGGTGTGTTGATGGCAAGGGCCAGTTTTGCCGCGGCTGAGGTAACCGTGACCTATGACCCGGCGCTGGCGGACAACGCCATGTTTGCCGCAGCTATTGAGAAGTCCGGTTACAGCATTGGCAAAGCACCGAGGTATGGGAAACTCCTCGGCCTTTTGCTGATCTTCACCGCCATCTTCCTTCTGGGTAACCTCACTGACGCCTATGATATTGACTCCCAGCTCCAGAATAATGTTTCCTATTTTGTGTTATTCAGTATCGGCGCTCTAACTTCCCTGCACTGTATAGGAATGTGCGGCGGTTTGATGCTTTCGCAAAGTATCCGCCAAGAAGCCGGCGGGCAACCGGGGACGCTGCCGGCTTTAGCCTATAATATCGGCCGCATTCTCTCTTATACCTTGCTGGGGGGAGCCGCAGGCGCCCTAGGCTCGGTATTTTCTCTCACTTTGGCGATGAAAGCGGGTATTACCCTTTTCGCCGGATTATTTATGATCCTGATGGGCCTCAATATGGCCGGGTTGTCCCCATTTAAAAGGTTCAGCATCCGCTGGCCCTGGTCCGGGTATGCCGTCCAAACTACCCGGCGGAGCCCCTTTGTCGTCGGATGTTTAAATGGACTCATGCCCTGCGGTCCTTTGCAGACGATGCAGCTTTACGCTTTGGGCACTGGCAGCGCGGTCAACGGAGCAACCGCCATGTTTTTCTTCGCTTTGGGCACAGTGCCTTTCATGCTGACTATTGGTTCTCTAAGCGGATTCCTGAGCAAAGGCCACAGCCAGAAAATCGTAAAATTCAGCGGCGTACTGGTTCTTGCTCTGGGCCTCATTATGGCCGACCGGGGTCTGGCCCTGTCCGGAATGGAGCTACCCGGCCTGAGCTTCTTCCGCGCCAATACCACCCGGCAAACAGCGGCCATCAAAGCCGAAATCAAAGACGGCGTCCAGATAATCCATATGGCGGCCAACCGCCAGGGCTATGTCCCCGGTATCCTCTATCTGCAAAAAGGATTGCCGGTACAATGGATCATTGACGGGGAACAGCTCAATGCCTGCAACAACGCCATCATCATACCGGCGCTGCATATTGAAAAGCCCTTGGAACCCGGTGAAAACACCGTAGAATTCATGCCCCTCAACGAAAAAGAAATCAATTTCAGTTGCTGGATGGGCATGATCCGGGGTGTATTTAAAGTAGTAGACGATTTAGCCGCCATAGATGTGTCCGAGGAAAAACCTTTGCCGTCTTCCGGCGGATGCAGCGGCTCATGCTGCGTTCGCGGCTAGGCAAGAAAATAACAAAAACCTTCTCCAGCAATGTCGTGGAGAAGGTTTTTTGTTATTGTTTACATGAGTTTTTATGGGAGCTGGCACCGCATTCACCGCAACCCGGACACTTTACTCCCCTTTTTTTGTCCTTGACAATTTTGTAGATGGCAAGAGAGAGGATTCCAGCGATTATGCCAATTACAATAACATCTGCCGTGCTCATATTTTGGCCGATCCCATTTCCGCTACGGTTTCCGTCTGTTTACCGCCTTTATTCATAAGGTAGACAACTGCCGCTACGATAGCCGCCACCGCGATAAACCCTCCGGCAAAGCCTTCTCCTACCGACCCGGTCGTCATGAAAGTACCAATCTGGTAAACCAGGAAAGCCAACACATAACCGGTGCCCAGTTGGAAGGCAATAGCACCTGCCAGCCACTTGCGGGATTCCAGTTCGGAATTCATGGCGCCGATAGCCGCAAAGCAAGGCGGCGTAAAGAGATTAAACACCAGATAAGAGAGACCGGCTACCGCAGTGATGCCAAAGACCGAACTGACTTCCGCGCCGCTACCTACGAGGGCCAATTCCTCCGTATCAATAAAGTTCGTGATGCCGAAGCAAACGGCTAAGGTCCCCACCACATTTTCCTTGGCGATAAATCCGGTTACAGCCGCTGCTGCAAACTGCCACAGGCCAAAACCCAGTGGGATAAACAGAATTGCCAGGGGTGTGGCAATGCCGGCCAGAATGCTCGTCTCCGGCGCGCTTTCCGCTACGACCTGAAGTTCCCAGTCAAAGGTCTGTAATATTTGCACCGCAGCATTGCAAACCAAAATGATCGTACCTGCTTTGACAATGAAAGCCTTTGCCCGCATCAGCATGGAGATGACGGCTCGCTTGATGCTGGGAAAGCGGTATTCGGGAAGCTCCATGATAAAATAGGACTGGGAATAGTCACCAGTGATTTTTCTGACAATCAAGGCGCCAAAAATAATGACGATAATGCCCAGAAAATACATTGAGGTCCCTACCCAGCTGTTGTCGCCAAAAAATACGCCGGCGAAAAGAGCGATGATAGGAAGTTTGGCTCCGCAAGGCATAAATGTGGCTAACATTGCCGTGGTGCGTCTTTGTCTTTCATTTTTTATAGTCCTGGTAGCCATAACGCCGGGGATACCGCAACCGGTGCCGACGACCATCGGAATGATCGAGCGACCGGACAAACCTACCTTTTTCAGGAATCTGTCCATAATAACGGCGACACGGGCCATATAGCCACAATCTTCCAACAGTGCCAGACAAAAGAACAGAACCATGATCAGCGGCAAAAATCCAATAACTGCACCTACGCCGCCAATGATACCGTCAAGCAGCAACGCGCTTATCACCGGATTTACATCTTCGCCCAGCAACTCGGCTACGCTTTCATACAGCAAATCGATCCAGCCCACAAAGGTGTCGGCAAACCATGGCCCGACCCAGGTCTGGGAAACGGAAAATACAAACCAAATGACTGCGGCAAAAATTGGAATTCCCAGCCACTTGTGAGCAATGATCCGGTCGACCGAATCCTGAACGGTTTGTTGTTCCGAACTGAGCTTTCTTCTTTCTACTTCCGCCGCAATTTCATTGACAAACGCATACCGTTTTTCATCCGCCTTGGCAGCCTGTTGCTCATCGGCAGCGTTTTGCGCACCGCTAATTTTCGGGGAAACTTGCTTCCGGCCCGACTTGCCGACGGTTATAGCCGCATCGATCAATTCCGGCAAACCATTGTTAACTGATGCTGTCGCCACAGTCTTTATGACGGGGCATTTCAGCGCGTCGCTCAAGCCTTGAATATCAATGGTAATTCCTTTGGTTTCAGTCAGATCACTCTTATTAAGTGCAATAACAACAGGTATTCCCAATTCCAATAATTGCGTGGTAAAGAACAAACTCCGGTTTAAATTGGCGGTATCCACAATATTGATGATAACGTCAGGTTTTTCAGTGAGGACAAACTCTCGCGTGATCGATTCTTCACTGGTATACGGCGACATGGAGTAAGCGCCGGGCAAGTCTACCACAGTCAGATTTTCTTTTTTCGGGTTCAGGTTCTGTTTAACATCGCCTTCTTTTTTCTCCACAGTCACCCCGGGCCAATTTCCCACATGCTCCACTCTACCCGTAATCGCGTTAAACAATGTTGTTTTGCCGCTATTAGGATTTCCCGCTAAAGCAATTTTCATGGTCTTCCTCCTCTTTATCCTTAGGTATAATCAGCATTCAGCCAATTACTCTTTTTTCTAAGTAAAACTGCCTATATCATGATGGCGTTGGCCAAATCCTCGTCGATACTGTACCTGGCATCTTTGATATTAATGATGTAGTTTGCCGGCAACTTGGAAATAATGGTCACTCTTTCGCCGGGATAACAGCCTAGGGTAAATAAGAATTGTCTAAGATCGTCCTGGGTCGTATTAATGCTATGGACTGTATAAGGTGTATTCAGTTTTCCTTTTGCCAATGACATCATGAGCATCTCCTTTTGCACAAACCCTTCTTGGCCGACGATCTTCATGGCTGCGCTGACCGACGGACTACTAAAATTTATATCACTTTGAAATATGGTTATTTCTGATAGTCTGTGATACTGATTTTCATTTTCATCATCACTATAATAATAATGACGATTTGTTACTTTGTCAATATCTCCCCCCTTTCTTTTGAAAAACTACAGAAAAAAACTCCAGGCTGTAAAGCCAGCCAAAATCATATTGACTAGAATTCTTCAGCAAGATATAATCTAAATGATTTTGATTATCAACATCATTTAGATTATCGCTGACCGATGTCAGTCAGTAATGGTCTAAATAAAAATCCTTGTAAGGAGGTGTTTTGTTTAGTGGCTGAGTTTAGTCATCAAATCTAATCATTCAGCAATATACTGAAAGGAGTTTTCTGACGCATGAACAAACAGTCCAAATTATTATGCTCCCTCGTCAGCACCGTGCTGTTGCTAAGTATGACTCAGGCAGTTTCAGCTGACGCGAACACGGAGCAAAACGATACCGTGAATGAATTCGTTGTGACCGCCAATCGCATCCCCCTTAAACCCACGGAAACTGCCGCCAAGGTTACCGTCATCACCCGGGAGGAGATCGAAAAAGGCGGCTACACCAGTGTCCCGGATATTTTAAAGCACTCGGATGTAAACCTGCAGCAAAACAACTTCAGCAGCGTGCTGCAGCTCAACGGGGATGACCGGGTGCTAATCCTGGTAGATGGCCGCCGCATGAACTGGCAGCACTTGGTGATCAGCGGCAACGACTATGCCGGCATGAATCTGAATCTGCTGCCGGTGTCCAACATCGAGCGTATTGAGATTGTCCGGGGGGCAGCCTCTTCCCTCTATGGCAGCGATGCAGTGGGCGGGGTTATCAACATCATCACCCGCAAAGCCGACACGGTTCAAACCGCTGTAAACGCCGAATTCGGCAGCTGGGGGTCCCGTCGCTACAACCTGCGCACGGAAGGAGCGGAAGGCAGCATCAGCTACCTGTTGACCGCCGAACACTCCAAGCAGGACAATTTTGAATATAAGGACGCTGCTTCCGGCACTGTCAAAACCCATCCAGACAGCCAATTTGACCGGAAGCTGTACTCTCTGCGCCTGGACAAGGAGCTCTCAGGCGACCGCTCCCTTTCCCTGCAGGTGGAAAGAATGGAAGATGAATTTGGCTTCGGCGGCTACATAAAAACTGACGGCAGTGTAGCATATCCCGGCGGTTATGCAGTCACCACCGACAACAACCTGGCATTGACCTATCAGTGGAGCCGGGATACAGGCAGCGAGAACTCACTGCGGGTTTATCACAACCAATCCGAAGGCAATTACTATAATTCACTGGCAGGATTCTATGACCTGGAGGCCACCGGCGCAAACTGGCAGCAAAGCTGGAAACTGAATTCCAGCCACACTTTGGTGGGCGGCACCGAATGGCGTCAAGACCGGCTGAACGATGGAGCCTCTATTGACAAAAGCCACACTACCACAGCCCTGTTTGCCGAAAACCGCTGGGAGCTTCCCTCCAACTGGACCTTGTCCCTGGGCGCACGTTATGATGACCACAACGTTATCGGCGGTCGCGCCACATCCCGGGTGTCGGTCAACCGGGAAATCAACGCCACAACCAATATCTACACCTCCTGGGGCCAATATGTCAAAAACCCAACCATGGCCCAGCTCTTCAGCAATACAGAATTTTGGAAAGGAAACCCGGACCTGCGCCCTGAGACCGGCCAAACCGTAACCGTAGGCATGAACACTGAGTTAGCCGGGCTGAAACTGAGCGCCACCGCCTACCAAAGCCGGATTGAGGATGCTCTGGACTGGGAGTGGAAAGACTGGGAAGGAACCGGCACTTCCTACACTAAATATATCAATGTGAATCGGGAGAAGCGCCAGGGATTCGACCTGAATCTATCCCGGCAGCTGTCGTCCCAATGGAGCGCCTCCGCCGGCTATTCCTATGTGCAGATCCAGCGCAAGGAAGATGCAGCCGATTATGCCTCGGACCCCCGTAACAGCCAGCCCAACGGCTATCGCCTGAACCTGGGGTACGACCAGGATAAATGGAGCGGCGGCCTGACTTTAAAAAGCGCCACCGGCCGGGATCTCAGCGCCTTTACCAGCCGTTCCTACCTGACAGTGGATATGACGGTCAATTACCAAATGGACCCCGACACTCGCCTGTACGTTAAAGGATACAACCTGACCAATCGATCCTATGAATTATTGGGCACCATTTGGAGCGGCCTGCCGGGAGATTATCCCATGCCGGCCCGGAGCATCTATGCCGGCTTGGAACACAAAATCTAACAAATAAGCAACAGGGAAGGGGGATTGCCTGCGGACAAGCTCCCTTCCCCCCTGTTCTTCAGACCGGTCTGCGCCCTGCCGTAAACCCACATAAACTAAATACCGGAGGATACCATTGATGCGACCGATTTGGCAACTCATCTATGAAGCCAAAACATACTACCGGCCTCTCGCCGGCGCAGTGGCAAGCATTATCGCCTGTACCGCCATGAATCTCATTGGCCCCGACCTGATCAGCAAGTTGATCGATCTGCTAACAGGAAGCTTTAGTCAGGGGGACATTCCCCGGGTGCGGGACCTGGCCCTCTTGCTGCTGGCCACTTTTGCCGGACGGGCAATTTTTCGCCTGACCGGTGATTACTTGGCGCATTATGCGGCCTGGAACATCGTGGCGGAAATGCGGGCCAGAGTCCATGACCACTTGCAGAAATTATCGCTGCGCTACTACAATGACAAGCAGACCGGCCAGCTCATGAGCCGGGTTATCAACGACACGGCCCAGTTTGAGATACTGATTGCCCATGCCATTCCCAATATTCTCAGCAGCGTGCTGATTGTGGCGGGGGTAGCCGTATTACTTCTCTGGATCAGCCCCTTGCTTACTCTGCTGACCTTTCTGCCCCTGCCTCTGATCCTGCTATTCAGCCTGCGTTACGGCAAAAAAATTTACCCGGCCTACAGCCTGCACCAGGCCCGGCTGGGAGACATGAGTGCGGTTTTGCATGATAACCTGGCCGGACTGCGAGAAATCCACCTGTTCGGCCGCCAGGAAAGCGCCTCGGAAAAATTTCGCGCCCAGACCTGTCAATGGCGGGATGCGGTCATGAGCGTCGCCTGGCTGAGCGGCATGTACCATCCAATTGTGGAAAGCATACTGTCCGCCGGAACGGTCATCGTGGTCGGAATCGGCGGCGCAATGGCTCTGGACGGGGCTCTGAGCATCGGCGATATCGTGCGCTTCCTGCTGTATCTCAGCCTGTTCTATACTCCGGTCACTACGCTGGTCATTTCCGTGGACAGCCTGCTGCAGGCCGGCGCCAGCGCCGAGCGGGTGTATGCCCTGCTGGCCGCTGATGCAACAATTAAAGACAAACCGGATGCCGTTGAATTAACCGCCGCCCAGGGACGCCTCTCCTTTGCCAATGTTCGCTTTAGCTATGACGAAAAGGGGCCGGTTTTGGATAATATCTCCTTTGAAATATTACCCGGTCAAATGGTGGCGCTGGTGGGTCCTACCGGTGCAGGCAAAACAACCGTCGCTTCCCTTTTAGCCCGTCTTTACGATCCCGAAGCCGGCCAAGTAAAATTGGACGGACTGGATCTGCGGGATATTTCCCTGGCCTCCCTGCGCAATCAGATCAGTGTGGTATCCCAGGACGTTTTTCTGTTTAATGGCACCATCGCTGAAAATATCGCCTATGGCAAGGCCGGCGCCACCCGGGAAGAAATGATGGAAGCAGCCCGCCGCGCCTGTATCCATGATTTCATCAGCACACTTCCCCAGGGCTATGATTCCCTCGTGGGGGAACGGGGCGTGCTTTTGTCCGGCGGGCAAAAGCAACGGCTGGCTATCGCCCGGGCTCTGCTGCGCAATACTCCGGTATTGATTCTGGATGAGGCTACAGCCTCGGTGGACCAGGCCTCTGAAGCGGAAATTCAGGCAGCGATCCAGCAGCTGGCCGGCAATCGCACCCTGCTGGTCATCGCCCACCGTCTCTCTACCGTGCGCCGGGCTCATAAGATTCTGGTCCTGGACCAGACCAAAATTGTGGAGCAGGGCACCCATGAGAACCTGCTTAGCCAGGGCGGGTTGTATGCGCGGCTGTGCGCTTGCCAAATCATTTAGGGGGACGTTGAAAAGGCCCGGATTCGAGGCCCAAGATGAATTTAAAACACACTCTTTAGAGGAAAGTGTTACAATATCCAATAGAAATGGGAGATCTGTTATGACAAAGTTTGATACCCTCATGCGGCAACGGCATTCTTTCAACATGGTATTAGCGGGATTAGGCGCAGCGGTGGTTTTGTCCATTTTACTGGCTGTTTGCGTCGGCATAGTGCCAATCAGCCCGGCGGAGGCCTGTCATATCATCCTGTATAAAATATGGACCTGGGCTGGCGGAGATACTGTTCACCAGTTCTCCCCCGTCCATGCGGACATCATTTGGCAGCTTCGCCTTCCCCGGGTCCTGATGGCTGCCGTAACCGGGGCAGGATTGGCCCTGTGCGGCGCAGTGATGCAGGCTTCTCTGCAAAATCCCCTGGCCGAGCCTTATATTCTGGGCATATCCTCCGGCGCCTCCCTGGGCGCCGTGTTTGCCATTCTGGTCGGCGCCTCGGCTTTCGGAATTCCCTTTTGGGCCTTTACCGGTGCAGCTGTCGCCTCTTTGCTCGTCATACTGCTGTCTGGCGGCGGGCCGCTATCCTCGGTTAAAATGGTCCTGGCCGGCGCTATTGCCAACACTTTATTCACCGCCGCCGCCAACTTTATCATCTATGCCGCTGGCAGCGCCGAAGGAATCCGCACGGTAGCCTTCTGGACCATGGGCTCATTGGCCGCCGCCAAATGGCCTTCTCTTCTCCTGCCGGCCCTTGCGGTCACTGTGTCTTGCCTGTTTTTCCTGTCTCAGCACCGTACCTTGAATGCTTTGCTGCTGGGGGAAGAGACAGCCGTCACTCTGGGGATTGACGCTGCGCATGTCCGGCGAATCTATTTTACTATTACGGCCCTGATGACCGGTTTGATCGTAGCCTCCTGCGGGGTCATCGGCTTTGTGGCGTTTGTAGTCCCCCACATTATGCGCGGTCTGGCCGGCTCTGATCACAAAAGACTGACTCCGGCCGTTATTTTAGCGGGGGCGCTGTTTTTAACCTGGGCGGACGTGCTGGCCCGCACCGCTCTCGCCAGCGGCGAGGTGCCCCTCGGCATCATCACCGCCCTGATTGGTGGCCCCTTTTTCATGTACATCTTATGGAAACAATCATATAGCTTTAACAACAGATAGGAGAATCGCCATGGATTTACTGTTGGATCAGGTCAGGGTTGACCTGTGCCGGAACAACATCGTGAAGGATATTTCCCTGTCAGTAAAAAAAGGGGAGTTTGTCGGCCTGCTGGGCCCCAACGGCAGCGGCAAGTCAACCTTGCTGCGCACTGCCTACCGGGTAATCAAACCCACCAGCGGCACGATCCTGCTGGGGGGGGAAAACCTGCAGGAATTAAAACTGAGCGAATCAGCCAAAGCCCTGGGAGTAGTAAGCCAGTTTAACCATCTCAATTTTGACCTTACGGTATTTGAAATAGTGATGCTGGGCCGAACCCCTCATAAAACTGCCTTATCGACTGATCAACCCGAGGATTATGCCATTGCCTGGGAGGCCCTGCGCCAGGTTGGCATGGAAGACTACGCTGACCGCAGTTTCACCTCCCTGTCCGGAGGTGAAAAGCAGCGCATTATTCTGGCCCGTACCCTGGCCCAGCAACCCCAGATTCTGGTGCTGGATGAACCAACCAACCATTTGGATATCAAATATCAGCTGCAATTGCTATCGATTGTGAAATCCCTGGGGATTGGCGTGCTGGCGGCTCTGCACGACCTGAACCTGGCCTGCATGTACTGCGATACAGTGTATGTGCTAAAAGGCGGAAAATTAGCGGCTTCCGGGCCGCCGGATCAAATTCTTACCCCGGAACTGGTGCGGGATGTGTATGAGATTGACTGCAGCATTTACAAAAACCCGGCTACAGGATACCTCTCCATTGTCTATTGTCCGGGGCATCCCGTAGGAGCTGCAATATAACAAACCTTTTTTCAAAGAAGAGGAGTTCATTATGCAAAAAAAGATCCTGCTGCCCTTCTATCTCTTCCTTTGCTTCCTGCCGGCTCTTACTGCGGCCGGCTGCAGTCACCCCGACGCCCCCTCCTCTCCCCCTCTGTCTGCGGCCTCAAACCAGGCTGACGGCTATCCGGTGACCATCATGAATTTTGACGCCGCTGAAAATCCGCTGGCTGTCACTGTGAAGCAACCACCCGGGAGAGTGATCATTACACATCCCAGCGCCACCGAATTGCTGCTGGAACTGGATCTGGAGGACCGGATCCATTCCACGGTAGCGCCTTATGGCGTTCCTCTGGCCCGACTGCAGGAAAAATACAGCAAAGTCACTGTGATGCAGGCCCCATTTGTTCCTTCCCGGGAAGAAATGCTGGTGGCTCAGCCCGATCTGATTATCGGCTGGCCCCACCACTTTACCGATACGATCCTGGGCGAGGCAGCCACCTGGCACAGGCGGGGTGTAGCCACATACATTATGCCCAACACACTGACCAAACGCCAACCCACCCTGGAGAATACAGTCTACGCCTGTCTCGACTCTGTCGGCAGGATGTTTAATATACAGGAAAAAACCGAGCTCTATATCAAAAATCTGCGGCAGCGGGTGGCTCGCGTCCGGCAGGCGGTCCAAAACATACCGCAAAGGAAAACCGTCCTGGTGGTGCAAAACCATTTAAACGGCATTTTTTCCCTGTATGATAAAAGTTACCTGATCAGTCATATGATCGATACCGCCGGCGGCATAAATCTTTGCCAAAACCCGGCCTTCCTGATAGGGGCGGAACAGGTGCTGGCCTTTGATCCGGATGTTATTATTTATGTATCGCTGAGCCGCCAAGGCCTTGTCTCTAATCTAACCGAGGCGGAGGCGCTGGCCGAACTGGGGGAAATCAACGAACTGCAAAACATGCGCGCCATCCGCGAAGGCAGGATCATCAGCCTGCCGTTTTTCACCGTCAATAACGGCGGCGTACGCACAGTCGACACTATAGAAAAGATCGCCCGCGCATTGTATCCCCACATTTCTTTCTAACTCCGGCTTTGCCAAATACTGCTTCAGGCTGGCTTGACAACATATTCCTGTTTATCTTACAATGTAAACTGATTTCAGTCAGTCACAAAGCGAGGTGTTCCCCATCGCCAGAGTTACGAAAGATCCCCAGGAGCGCCAGGCAGAGTTGATGGATACCGCCCTTGAACTGTTCCTGTCCCAGGGCTATCAGCAAACTCTAATCAGTGATATCGTCAAAAAAGTCGGCGTGGCCCAGGGAACATTCTATTATTATTTTGCGTCAAAAGAGGCTGTTCTGGAAGCCATTATCGCCCATCATATAAAACATATGATGACGGCGGTTCAAAAAACCGAATGGGACCAGACTGCGCCCCTGGAGCAGCTGCAATTATTTGTGAACCATTTTTATAAACTGCATTATACCGGCAGCATCGGACTGCTGGGCAAGGTGCTGTACCGGGAAAATCAGGGCGTCCTGATCAACCGGCTCTGGCGGCAAACCCATATCAGCACTAAGCCCCTTCTGGTACAAATTCTGGAGCACTGCAATCAGGCCGGCGCCACCCAGGTGACCCGCATGGATGAGACTCTCGGCTTTTTCAGCGGCATTATCGGTTCTCTCCTGGAGGCCAGTTCTCCTCTGGAATTTGGCCATGAATCCAATCCTGATGTTATGAAACATAAGCGAAGGATTGCCGAAAGACTGTTGGAAAGTCTGTTCGATACTCCTGCCGGCAGTATTTATCTGGAAGAGGTGTCGGCGCAAGAGCCATGACAGAATATCAAAAGACGGCTCCCGGTTTTTTGAACCGGTTGCCGTCTTTGTGTCCCAGGCAGTAGATTCGTCACTGATTTTTTAACGTTTGCAGGTAATCGGCTCGCCACAGGAGATTGCGGGGTTCCTGACCGGCGCCGCTATGGAACAGATGAGGATATTTTTTCACGATCAACTCCTCCTCCAGGTCTAACTCGTGCAAATGACGCTGGAAAATGTTGCACATCAGTTCGGTGTCCCGGGTCTGTAAGGCATGCAAAAGCCCATTGTGCTGACGCAAAATCTCCTGCAAAATGTCCCGGTCACCACAGGTTAACAGTCGTATGCGGCGGTAATGGCCTCCCAGACCCTGAACGGCTTGCAGACAGAACAGTTTATCCGTCGCTGCGTAAAAAGTCTGATGAAATTCCTCGTCGAGCCAGAAGAAGCGGCGGATGTCCATCTCCCTGCTGTCGTACAAATCCTGCTGCCGACCCAGCGTCTCCTGCAGCAGCGCAATATCCGAGGGTGTGTGACAGGCCATAAACAGCTTCATGACTTCTTCCTCTACCGCCAGGCGCAAAAACCGTTCCTGTTTCACCCGGGAAAAATCGATGCGGGAAATCATGGTACCCCGCTGAGGCAGCAAGGTCACCAGCCCTTCCTGATCCAGCCTCACCAGAGCATCGCGCACCGGCGATCGGCCTATGGCAAAGTGCTCGCAAATATCCTTGATGCTCAAAATAGCGCCCGGCTGTAAATACAGCTCCACAATGGCGCGGCGCAGCATAGAGTAGACCTGGCCGTCACCCAAAGCCTGCTCTTTTAAAATCATTAATTGATCATCGTACTGCAATGGCAGCTCTCCTTTGGTCAAAACGGCTCGGGGCAAGCGGCCAGCCGCTACAGCCGGGACATTTTGTCAATGGCCTCCCATAAACCGTTAAGATAGTTAGCCCCCAGGGCCCGATCGTAAAGGCCATATCCCGGCATAGCTTTCTCGCCCCAGATGGCCCGGCCGTGATCGGGGCGGATGGGCCCGTCAAAGCCGATGTCGTAAAGGGCCTGCATGATTTTAAACATATCCATGGAGCCGTCCCGGGAAAGATGTGCCGCCTCTTCAAAGTCACCGGGGCCATTATAGCGCAGATTGCGTACATGGGCAAAGTAGATGCGGCCTTTCAGGGCATGAATCGTATCTGGAATATCGTTGGCCGGATTGGAGCCGAGACTGCCGGAGCAAAGCGTTACGCCGTTATACGGATTATCCACCATGCGCAGAAGGCGCAGAAGATTGTCCTTGCCGGTCATGATGCGGGGCAGCCCGAATACCGGCCAGGCAGGGTCGTCCGGATGGATGGCCATTTTGATGCCATACTTTTCACAGGTAGGCATAATACATTCCAAAAAATATTTCAGATTGGCAAAGAGCTTCTCATCATCCACGTCTTTATACAAGGCAAACAACTCTTTGATGCGGGCCATGCGTTCCGGCTCCCAGCCCGGCAGCACAAATCCGTTGGACTTGGCATCCATGGAGGATAGCATATCATCGGGATTGATTTGATCGATGACTTTCTGATCATAAGCCAGTACAGTGCTGCCATCCGGGCGCACCTTAGCCAGGTCGGAACGAGTCCAGTCGAACACGGGCATAAAATTGTAGCAGATCATATGGATATCCGCCTGCCCCAAACGCGCCAGAGTTTTTATGTAATTGTCGATATACCGGTCCCGGTCAGGCGAACCAATCTTAATGGAATCGTGGATATTGACACTTTCAATGCCGGCTATCGTCAGTCCGGCGCTCTCCACTTCGACCTTCATGGCGCGAATGTCTTCGTCCGGCCAGAGGTCTCCCGGCTTCGTGCCATACAGAGTGGTAATAACTCCCGCCACACCCGCCACTTGACGGATCTGGGTCAAAGTGACTGAATCATAGCCGGTCCCAAACCAGCGCATCGTCATTTGCATATAAAATCACTCCTTTCATGCCGTCGCAGATTATTTCATCTAATATATTAAACTAATATACCAGTTGGCGCAATCCTAAATTTTTATACCCGGAACAGATATAATCTTTTTTATTTTCTTCTATTTGGCAATATTGGCAAAGGTAATATAGTATGATACTATTTGATATAGAGTAACTTATGTATCATACTTTTACTGATAATCGTCACCAATGTTGCCTCAGAGTCTTGCCGCACAGCCAGGCTCGCGGGTCTGCGGACTATGTGCTACTCTATTATTAAGAAAGGTGATAAAATGAGCCAGCTTACCGGAACGGAACTGCTTGATCTATTTACCAAATTAGCCCCTTACCTGAATGATATTCTTGCGGCTGACGTAGGAATCACCATTGTCAGGGGCGATCGGTATTCCCTGTATATTCCCGCCAGTGATTTAGACCTGGGCACAAAACCCGGCGAAACGGTACGGCCGGGAGGCACCCAGCAGGCCTTGGAAACCGGTAAACAGGTAGTAAAGGTCATTCCCCGTGAAAAATCTGCCTATGGTATGCCTTATCTCGTTTGCTCCCTGCCGGTAAAAGACGACGGCAGAGTGGTCGGCTGTATTACCACCACACAAAATATGGCGACCTCGGAACAAATAAACCATGTTTCCCAGTCCCTGGCTGCCTCATCCCAAGAGTTTACGGCCAGCATGGAAGAAATGGCCGGCCGGGCCGATGAGGTAACCCGGACCAGCAAACAGCTGGATGATATCGGCCAAAAACTGCGGGAAACTATTAAGCAAACCGACCAAATCGTTGAGTTCATCAAATCAGTCTCGGCCCAGACCAACTTGCTGGGCCTGAATGCCGCCATTGAGGCGGCCCGGGTCGGTGATGCCGGCCGGGGATTCGGCGTAGTGGCGGAAGAAGTCCGCAAATTGGCGGTGGCCAGCGCCGATTCCGTCAAGGGGATTACCGCTTCCATGAACAGCATTTATGAAGTTATGGCGGCATTATCGCAAATGATTCAAACTATTGACAATCATACCGCCGGACAAAAAACCACCATTACGGAAATGGCCAAGTCCAGTCAGGAGCTGGCCGCCATGGCGGCGAAACTGGCCGAGACGGCCCAGGCGATGTATCAGTATACTGAAAATTAAGGCATTCTGTTGTTATTTTCAAAAAGGCCAGGAAAGAGTTCATTGTCTGCTGCGAACCCTCTCCTGGTCTTTTCATGTCCTTTTTGCTTCTGCCATGCAACCGAGCCCGGAGCCTGTCAATTACCAGCCGGGCTAAAGCGCTTTCGCCTTTAGCCCCGGCCTTTTCCTTGGCCTGATGAGAGCGTTAATCCGGTCAATCAACACTTTGTTAACTATAAAAAAAGGGAGACCGTTTGTCTTTGTTTAATAAAAACAACAAGACGTAAAGTCTCTTTTTCTATCGCTGGGTGTTTTTATGTATTTGACAGTGTTTCCGCACTATATTATGATAATGTAAGAATTGATAATCATTATCATTATACTGTTAATGTACCTCACCTGTTACGTTAAAGCGATTGGCGCCTGGAGGAATTATTATGAAACCCGTTTATGTTGGATTAGGAGTATTATTTTTAGGACTGGGAGCGATTGGCGTCGTAGTGCCGCTGCTGCCGACAGTTCCCTTGTTACTGCTGGCATCCTATTTTTTCACCAAAGGCTCCGACCGGCTCCATGCCTGGTTTCTTTCTACCTCTATATACCGCAACCACTTGCAGGAGTTTGAACGAAACTGGGCCCTGCCGTTAAAATCAAAGATTTATATCCTGACTTTCTCCACTTCAATGATGCTATTACCTGTTTTTATGACCGATAATGCAATTATGCATCTATTGATCCTGCTATTGCTGCTGATTAAATATTATATTTTCGTTGTTAAAATAAGAACAATTCGCTAAGTCACATACTAAGGATTCCATAGGAGGCGGCCAACATCATGATCTCCAGGATAAAAACCGGTCGAATTGACTTGGCGAAATTGGCTTTAAAGTAATCCAGGGTTACTACCAGGCAAAGATGCGCCGGCGATAGCATGTGTCCGGCGGTACCGGCAATGAAACACACCGTGACTAAGAAAATGTCTCCCGGTGACAGCAGAGCGATAAAAGGAAAGGCGATAGCGACAAATCCCTGGGATGTACCGGTAAGAAGTCCGCCCAGGAAAGCAATGATGCCCACAACCAGCGCCGCCGGTATGGCAAAACTGTTCAGCAACACCGTGATATCCGTCACTGCGCCGGATAGCCGCAGGATGTTCTGGAAAAAGAGAATGTTAAATACTCCCCACAACAGCTTCTGATCCAGGGCATGATTCAGCATGGCCCGGATGTCAGAGGCTCCCTGCCGCAAGATGATGGTCATAGCCACTACCACGATGGTCATGGATATCGCAGCGCTGATCTGAAACAATACTACCAGCGCCAGATTGGCTAAAACCGGACCGGCAGCCAGCAGGATATACCGCCACTTTTCATTTTCTGCCTGCTGCTCTGGCTGAGCTGCTTCGTTCCGGCTTTTGAGTTTAAGGGGCGAAATGAGAAAAATCCAGCCGATAATGAAGGCCAGAATCGTGACCCAGGACATGCTGACCACCAGCCGGCTCAGGGGAATGCCGGACAACTGACTGGCCAGCAGCATGCCGGTGAATAAAGGGTTGGTAAACTCCCACACATGGCGGAACCAATAGTTGATCACTGTCTTTTTTTCCGCTGTCAATTCATAATCTTTACCGGCATTTTCCACCAAGGGGGCGGAAAAAATAGCGCCGCCCAACGAAGGCAGAAACCCAAGAAATGACGGCATCACCACCAGCAGCAGGCGATCGCTGTTAAAAATACTGCGAGCGGAAGCCATAAATCCGTCGATAATGCCCTTGGTCCGGAGCTGATACTCCAGACACATGACAAAATATAAGGCAAAAATGATCTCCCAGGTGCTGGGACTGACAAGAGTAGTTGAGACAGCCTCACTCACCTTGCCCATCGAAGGCCCGGTCCAAAAAAATAACAGCGCGGAACCGGCCAGCATCGAATTGCCCAGCTTCACCTTGCGGTTCAATAGGATGACAATCAAAATTAAAACGACGAGAATCTTAATCACAGAGACCATATACCCTTAACCCCCTGTTTATTGAACATTATTTGAACATTATCTGAACATTATCCTTTATATTTTCTCTATTCTTTCGCTGTTGCCGGACAAATCCCCTTCGTCCTCTCCGCTCCGGGGCGTCGCATGTCGTCATGTTCTATTCTATGCCCCGTTGACCAGAATACCCCCACGCAGGACAAAAGGCGTCAAGCCAAGAAATTTCTTGGCTTGACGCCTTTAATTATTCGGATGATCTCCCGTTGCAAAACCCATCTTTAGCCTAGCATCTGGGACCGTTCAAAAAGGCCCAGATGCCAGGTAAGAGAAACGCTTGCGCTTCCATGCTAGTGAAGAATTCAGGCGCCTTTTCGGCTTAAGGGATCACCTGCTATTACCGCTGTCCCGAAAAGTCGTGAAGCCTGATACAGCGCAGCGAGGACGGCCCTTTTTCAACAGTCCCCTACTTAGTTTTAAGTTCGGACCAAATCTCGTCGTACACTCTGGTGGCTTGCCCCAGATCCTTCAGGAACTCGCCTTTTGCCAGTGCTTCCGTGGGGGGATACACGGCTTTGTCTTCCAGCAGGGCCTTATCCAGCAACTTGACCGCTTCCATATTGGGGTTGGTGTAGGGGAATTCTTTGGAGATCAGCAGGCTGATTTCCGGCTCCAGAATGAAATTCATGAACAACTCGGCTTCCCGTTTATGAGGGGCGCCATGAGTCAGGACGAAATTGTCCTGCCAGAGATACATGCCTTCCTCCGGGAAAACCACTTCAATGGCGGGATTTTCTTTCTTAGCCAGGGAGGCCTCGGCATTCCAGACGTAGCCGATGGCGGCTTCGCCGTTGATTAAGAGAGTTTTGGGGCTGTCGCTGTCATAGGCTTTAATATTGGGAATGAGTTTTGCAACTTGTGCTTTGGCCTCGGCCAATTTCCGGGGATCGGTTTCATTCAGGGAATAGCCCAGGATTTTCAGGCCAATGCCGATAATCGCCCGTTGGTCGTCTAAGACCACCAGAGAATTTTTGAGACCGGGATTCAGCAGATCCTTATAGCTTTTCACCGGTTCTTTTACCTTGTCGGTATTCACGGCCAGCAGCACGCTGCCGCACATATAGGCCACGGTGTATTGGTTGTCCGGATCAAAGAATTTGTTTTTATATTGGGGGTCTATGTTTTTCAGGTTAGGAATGTTGTTGACATCAAAGGCCTGAATGATCGGCTGTTTTTGCTTGAGCATGATCTCCACCATGTAGTCGGTGGCTACTGCCAGGTCATACTGGGAAGCGCCGCCGGCCTGAAGTTTGGCCAGCATTTCTTCGTTGGAAGAATAGTGACTCAGATTGACCTTAATGCCGTATTTCTCCTGGAATTTATCCAGTACAGCCTGAGGGATGTATTCCGACCAGATGAATAGGTTCAGTTCGGAGGCCAGTTTTTCCTTATTCCCAGAATCCCCTGCTTTTTGTCCGCCGCAACCGGCTACCAAAAAAGCTGCCAGAATCATAATGCATAAGACCTTTGCCAATCTGCTTTGTTGCACTGTTTTTCCTCCTTATACGTTAGGTTGTTTTACGTTGATTTAAATATTCCGCTACCAGGACCATGAGCAGTGTCAATAACAGCAGCAGCGTGGATAAAGCATTCACTGTCGGTGTTACGCCAAACTTCACCATGGAGAAGATTTTTAAGGGCAAGGTCATAGTGGCGGGACCGGAAACAAAGAAGCTGATGATCACATCATCCAAAGACAGAGTAAAAGCCAGCAGCGCGCCGGAAAGAATGCCGGGCATGATAATCGGCAGAACGATTTTGGTAAGGGTCTGCCAGTGATTGGCCCCCAGATCCATGGCCGCTTCCTCCAGCGATGGGTCAAAGCCGTCCAGGCGGGCCCGGACCACAATGACCACAAAGGGTATGCTGAAGGCCACATGGGAAATCAAGAGAGTCATAAACCCAACGGGAATCTGCAGCAGGGAAAACAAGGCCAGCAGGGACACACCCATGACAACTTCCGGGATCAGAATCGGAATATATAACAAGCCGTCGAGAATACTCTTGCCGCGAAAATGATATTTATACATGCCTACTGCCGTCAGAGCGCCGATCATGGTAGAAGCCAGGGTACTGACCAAAGCCAGGGTCATGCTGAGTTTAAAGGCATTCATAATAGCTGCGTCCTCAAACAAGGCAGCGTACCATTTCAGGGTAAAGCCCATCCAGACCACGTTCAGCTTGGAGTCATTAAAGGAAAAGGCCATCAGGACAAAGATCGGTATATACAGGAAAAAATAAATCAGGCAGGCATAGCCAATGGTCGTCCAGCGCAACAGTTTCACTGGCTAAAACACCTCCAGCTTATCTTTGCTGCCGGCATTGCGGAAGTAAAGATAAATCAAAATCAGGGTGATCGCCATCAGAATAATCGAAATGGCCGAGCCAAAAGGCCAGTCTCTGGCGGTAAGAAACTGATTTTTCACCAGATTGCTGATCAGCATGGCTTTACTGCCGCCCATCAGTTCCGGAATGAAGAAATACCCCAGGGCCGGAATAAAGACCAGAATGGAGCCGGCCATAATGCCGGCTTTGGTCAGGGGAAGCGTAACCCCGAAAAAGGCCCGCACAGGATTAGCCCCCAAATCGCCGGCTGCCTCTAATAATGCCGGGTCCAGCTTCTCGATAGAAGTAATCAGAGGCAGCACCATGAAGGGAAACAGCACATACACCAGGCCGATCAGAATGGCTGTTTCGTTGTACATCATGGCCAGAGGCTGAGATACAAGACCGATTTTCAATAAAATGGTATTGATAAAGCCTTCGGTTCGCAGCAGCATGATCCAGGCATAAGTCCGTACCAGGGAGTTGGTCCAGAAAGGCAAAATCACCAGCAGCAGCAGGATGTTGCGCCAGCGTTTGGGAGCCTTGGCCACAAAATAGGCAAAGGGATAGCCCAGAATCAGGCACAGCAGCGTGGTTATAAACGAAAGGACCAAAGAGTTCCACAGTATTTTTATATACATGGGATTAAAAATACGGCTATAGTTATCCAGGGTGAACTGGTATTCGATGCCACCGTACAGTCCCCGCTGCATAAAGCTCACCAGCACCACCAGCAATAAAGGTAAAGCCACGAAACACACCATCCAAAAGGTGCCCGGCCCCACCATGGTCAGGATATGCCGTCTCCGGTCAACTGCTGTTTCCCCGGCAGTTTCAGAGGGAACTGCCGGACCGGAATGTGAATTGTTCACAGGACCACCATCCATTATCAACATGATTTAACCTACCAGTTTGGCAGCCTCTGCCGGCCCAGCCGAAACGGAACTTCCTGCCGGGTCTTTGACCAGCACCGCATGATCCGGATTCCAGCTCAAAAACACTTCCGTTCCCTTCGCCAGCTTTCCGGTCTGGGCCCTGCCCACCGGTTCACTGACCACAACCTCCAGCTTCTGATTCAGATGAATGATCGTCTTCATCGTCGAGCCTACATAAATCTGCTCTTTGTACCAGCCCTTCAGGGCAAAAGGCTTGCCATCAGGGGAATCACTGAGTTCAATCCGTTCCGGCCGCACGGCGATATAGGCTGCCTCACCTAAGCTCAGCCCCCGGTTGGGGACCGGTGCCCGGCCATTCTCCATTTCTAAGACGGCGTAGTTCCCGTCGAGACCGGTCACTTTACCGCTAAATAAATTGGTTTCGCCAATAAAGCCGGCGACAAATTTGCTTTGGGGCCGTTCATAAATTTCATCCGGGTTGCCGGTCTGTTCAATAACCCCTTCATTCATGACAGCGATCCGGTCGGACATCGTCAGGGCTTCTTCCTGGTCGTGAGTCACATAGATAAAGGTAATGCCCAGTTTTTTCTGCAGCCGTTTCAGCTCGATCTGCATTTGCTTGCGCAATTGCAGATCCAGAGCTCCCATCGGCTCATCCAGCAGCAGCACCTCAGGATGATTGACAATCGCCCGGGCAATGGCTACCCTTTGCCGCTGTCCGCCGCTCAATTGGTCCGGCCGGCGCTGGGCGAACCCGTCCAGTTGGACCAGGGACAGCGCTTCATTAACTCTTTGGCTGATTTCAGCTGACGGAGCCTTCTTCATGGTCAGCCCAAAGGCGATATTATCAAAAACGCTCATATGGGGAAACAGGGCATAACTTTGAAAGACGGTATTCACATTACGCTCGTAGGGTGGTTTAGCCTCCACATGCTGACCGTCCAGCAGAATAGAGCCGCTGGTGGGCTGTTCAAAGCCGGCGATCATCCGCAGCGTAGTGGTTTTTCCGCAGCCGCTGGGCCCTAAAAGTGTGAGAAACTCCCCTCTTCTTACATCCAGATGAATATGATTGACTGCCGTTGAATCTTCAAAAACCTTAACCAGATCGACGAGCTGTACCGCCATGTCCTGCATCCTATCAGCGCTCCTTTTATTTGCAAGTCCTCTAATTTGAAATAACTTAAAGCTCACTTAAAGATAAGCATATGAAAAGATAAAAAAGTTTTCTCATGCCGGCATAAATCCGGCCAAGAAAACCTCATTGCTATTTACTACGTTGAAGGACCCGCGCCCGATTCTCTTGTATCTGGCGCAAGCCGGTCTGCAGGTTATGAAATTACGATAATGTTACCTGTAGAATCACCTGATTTCCCGTAATTTTTTCACTGTAAAAGCCGTAAAAAGTGAAACTGGTTATAGTATATAACCAGTTTCACTTTATATCAAGTAAATTTTATGTTTCGTAAATTTTATGGTTGTTAGCGATAATAATCAGCTTATACTTCCCGGCCTCATAACGGGAATTCAGCCACAGCATGCCGTCGGCCGAGGGGGCGATAAAGCTTTCCTGCCCGTCCGGCAGCTGCAGCACCATGCTGCGGATGTTGCCGGGGCTAAGGTCAATCAGAGATGAACCGGCTGTTAACCGGTATCCCCGGAATAAAATTCCGTCTTTTTGCCTCACAGTGCCGGCTGCCTGCAATACCGCCGGAATCCGCCGCGGCGCAGCCGGTTGCGCCGGACCGGGATGAACCACATAGGCTACTTTGGTCCAGGCCTCTTCAAACTCTTCCGCCAGGTACTCTCGCAGCACGCCTGGCCGGTTCCCCGCTGCCGGGTCATTCACCAGGACATACTCTTTGCCGTCTTTGTAGAAAAACCCGCGAATGACGACAATATGACCGGCTGTATAGGAAATGGGAGCATTCGTCAGGATAGGATATGTCTTAGCGACCGTAACGCTGTTGCGATAGCGCACACTGGCAATCACCGGATAGCCTCGGGCAATTTCCTGTTTTACATCCTCCAGGGAATTATAGAAGGCAACATAGGAGGTCAAACCCAGACTGCCGGCATAGGCGGTATTAAAAGACCAATTGCCAAACAGGTCCCCCTTATAATCCATAACTCCCCAGGCTGTTTCTTCCGGGGTCTGGTAAAAACCGTAATATTCTAAAACCATGTTCAGACTGGTTGGACTGCAGATCCGGCTGGAAATGCGGGGGTCTCTCAGTCCCTGGGAATACATCGGTACGGCTAAGTTTTTGTCCAGCCTGAAAGATGACGGGGAGTTCTCTCTTTGCTGGCTGTCGCGAGCGGTGACGGCCACCAGGCGTACCGCCGGAGTCAATTGGGGATTATCGCTATGTAGGGTCAACCGGTAGCGAACCGCTGTAGCTTTGCCACTCTTGAGGGTCAGGGTATCAATATCCATATCGGCGAAAGAATTTTTCGGGTTGCCCAGGAACGAACCGGTATCAGTGGTGGTGCTCCATTCCCCCCAGGAAAACCATTCCGACCATTGCTCCCCCGCCGCAACCTGAGCTTCGACCTTGATCCAAGTCCCCGGCGGCGTAACCGCGTTCCAGGAAACCACCATTTCATCAAACGGGGCGAGTCGGATGACCGACGAGGTGTAGACCCCGGCAGCGAATTTCCCCCTGGGGCCGGCCAGTTCTATAACTGGTTCTTTTGCGCCCGCAGCCGTGCCGGCAAAAGTGCCGGCAGCAA
The DNA here is from genome assembly GCF_000219125.1 of Acetonema longum DSM 6540. Taxonomy (NCBI): domain Bacteria; kingdom Bacillati; phylum Bacillota; class Negativicutes; family Acetonemataceae; genus Acetonema; species Acetonema longum. Next base: position 117,850 of record NZ_AFGF01000017.1, on the reverse strand, counting down.
AATCAGCAGCGGTGTTTTGAATCACCGTACCGGCTGATACAGCTGAAATCCCGCCCGGGTTGCCGTCATCCGGCGCCGCCTTCCCTGCCTGGCCGCAAAGCAGCAAAAAAAAGAGGATTACAGCTAAACCCGCGAAAGGTAAAAAACTAAAGTGACGCAGCTTGTTGTTTTTCATATCATTCTCCGTATTTTTCTCTGTCGAAGCTTGTTGCATCTATTCGCCGCTGGCCGGCCTATTCCCTGCCCGCGGATTCAATCCTGCATTCGCTCTGACGACAAGGTCATCCGCTATGGCGGCGATGAGTTTTTGACCATTCCAAGCGCTGCTTCCGGGCCGCAGCGCTTTTTGTTCGTGCCTATACGAATATAAATAAACAGGGAAGGGATCAGGCCAACCTGGTCCCTTCCCTGTTTTATCCGGTATTATTGCTCCCACCCGCCCCCGGCTTTTCCCGGTCCTGGTTTTTTCTTAATTGCTGCTTAACAGCCTCGGGAAAACTATCCGGGTCAAACGCTGCCTCATGGCAGTGACCGGTTCCGTCCTGTCTGTTATCAATACTCGGCAGCAGACGGCTACTCACGGTTTTCAGCAGTTTTTTCAGCATGCGTAATTCCCCTTCCGTACAAAATCTGGCAACTTCATTATAAAACTTTCCGGCTGCCAGGGAAAGGCCAAACGGGTAAATTCCATTAGCAGAGGATCACTGAATCCATGCATCAAGTATTTACTTGTTTCAATATATGTGCTACTATATTCCTGTAATTATAGTTAATTATGCTATACTTTTTCGCGAAAAGTCTGAAAAGTGTTGCATGGATCGGAGGAGAAAACATGAGTATCAGAGTCGCTGTTAATGGTTTAGGCCGTATTGGCCGCATGTGTCTGCGCGCTGCCTGGGAAAGGCCGGATATTGAGATTGTTGCGGTCAACAGCACAACCGATGCTGCTGCCTTGGCCCACTTGCTCAAATATGATTCGGTGCACGGAAAATTTCCCGGTCAGGTACACGGTGAAGGCAATTTGCTTACGGTAGACGACCGGAAAATCGCAGTGGTTTCCGAGCGTAATCCAGCTAATTTAAGCTGGGGCAAACTGGGTGTCGACATCGTCATCGAAGCCACGGGCAAGTTCAATTCGACCAAAGATGCCAGCGCCCACATCGCCAGTGGTGCGCAAAAAGTCATCCTTACCGCCCCCAGCAAGGATGACGGCAAAACGATCGTTATGGGTGTCAACGAAGCAACCTACCGGCCGGAAATCGATCATGTGGTATCAAACGCTTCTTGCACCACTAATTGCCTGGCTCCCATTGTCAAGACTATTCACGAACGGTTCGGCATTGTCAATGGACTGATGTCAACTGTTCATGCCTTTACAACCGACCAGCGCAGTCTGGACAATTCTCACAAAGACCCGCGTCGCAGCCGCGGCTGCACGCAATCTATCGTGCCCACCTCTACCGGCGCGGCCAAAGCCATCGGCCTGGTCATACCGGAACTTAAGGGTAAACTTAATGGCATTGCCATCCGCGTGCCTGTGCCCAACGTATCCTTAACCGATGTAGTCCTGGAACTGGAACAGGATATCACCGCAGCCGCCATCAATCAAGCCCTGTATGAAGCTGCGCAGGGCAAACTGTGCGGTATTCTGGAGTATTGCGAGGAGCCGCTGGTGTCCGTCGACTTTGTTGATAACAGCCATTCGGCCATCGTGGACTCTCTGTCGACTATGACCATCGGAGAACGCACTGCCAAGATACTGGCCTGGTATGACAATGAATGGGGCTACTCCTGCCGGGTACTTGATCTGGCGGTATTCATAGGCTCTCAGTTGAATTCGCGGCATCACTCATCCAATAAACTGGCAGTGTAGTCTGATCCTCAGCGCACATCCCGGCAATGTTGGCCGACATCAGACGTTGCCTCTGATTAAAAAGGCGAATACATCGCCAGCCGCAACAGCGGCTGCATCGAAACCGCCTGCCTTCTGCCGCGGTTCCGGTATCTTCCAGGCGATGTAAATGCAGCAGGGCGGCCGCAAAACGTTTTTGAAACGTATGCGGCCGCCCCCTTTTTTTATTGATTTCAGTCTGGTTCGCTTGTCAGATGAGTTTTTCCAGTGTATCCTCGCTTTATTCGCCGCCGGTCAAAGCATCAATCGGCCGCTAGAACTGAATATTCTTAAAGGCTTTAACCTGAGCGGCGATAGCTCTTTCCGTCGGCAGCCGCTCCATGCTGGAAGCCCCGTAGAAGCCGATGACCCCTTTGGTTTTGCTCAAAACATAAGCTGCGTCTTCGGGCTCGGCAATAGGACCGCCGTGACAAATCACCAGGATATCCGGATTGATGGCTTTAGCCGTGTCATGAATGGCCTGGATCTTTTTGACGCAATCATCCAGAGTCAGAGCTGTTTTGGCACCAATGCTCCCCTTGGTGGTCAGGCCCATATGAGCCACCAGAATGTCCGCCCCGGCCCGGGTCATTTTCACCGCCTCATCTTCGGAAAAAACATAAGGGGTGGTCAGAAGATCCAGCTTGCGGGCCTTGGCGATCATCTCCACTTCCAGGTCATAGCCCATGCCGGTCTCTTCCAGGTTCTGCCGGAAAGTGCCGTCAATCAGGCCCACAGTGGGAAAATTTTGTACGCCGGCAAAACCAACCTCTTTCAGTTGTTTTAAAAACACGTCCATCAGCCGGAAGGGATCGGTACCGCACACACCCGCAAGCACCGGCGTATCTTTTACCACCGGCAGCACCTCCTGCGCCATTTCCAGAACGATAGCATTGGCGTCGCCATAGGGCATCAGACCGGCCAGCGAACCCCTGCCGGCCATGCGGTAACGGCCGGAGTTATAGATGACCATCATATCCACTCCGCCGGCTTCGGCGCTCTTAGCCGATATGCCGGTTCCAGCGCCGGCTCCGATCACAGGCATCCCTTTAGCCGCCTGCCCCCGCAACTTCTCCAAAATCGTACTTCTTGAACCTGCCATTATTGTTATCCCCCTGTTAGTTCTTTTACTTCTGTTTCATCATGGCAGCCAATTTCTCAGCCATGGCTACGGCAAAGTGCTCGTCATTAATATCCGTATCCATTTCGATGATCTCCACCCTGCTCCGGTCCAGATTTTGCCGCAGGGCGGCAAATAAGGCGGCATCTTCTTCCGGCCCGTAGAAAACCTGACCGGCTTTATCGATCAGCGACACTCCCTTTAAGGGCAGATACAGCGCAGTGGGTCCCTGGACCTTGTTCAGCTTGGAGGCGATGATCTCGCCCAGGCGGCGGCATTCTTCCACTGTGGTGCGCATCAGAGTCACCGTGGGGTTATGCTGATACAGCTTGCGGCCTTTGAATCGTACCGGCACGGTGTCCATAGGGCCAAAGTTAACCATATCCAGCGCCCCTACCGACACCACCTGGGGAATGCCGGCCCTGGCCGCCGCCTCCAGCCGGCGGGGACCGCCGGACATCACGCCTCCCACCAGTTCATCGGCCCATTCGGTAGTGGTAATATCCAGCACTCCCTTGATAAAGCCGCCTTCAATCAATCCTTCCATAGCCTGTCCGCCGGTGCCGGTGGCATGAAACACCAGAAGCTCATAGCCTTTGGCCTCCATATGCTCCCGTGCTTTCGTCACGCAAGGCGTAGTCACGCCAAACATGGTGGCTCCAATCAGCGGTTTATCCGCACCCGCCGCGGGTGCCTTGCCACGGACCATGCCGGCCACTGCAAAGGCGGCGTTGGCCAGTATGCGGCGGGACAGGCCGTTCAGTCCGGCAATGTCCACCACCGAATACATCATGGTCACATCTTTAACTCCTACATAGGGCCTGGTATCCCCAGAGGCCACCGTTGACACCATGACTTTTGGCACACCTACCGGCAAAGCCTGCATTGCCGCCGTACCGATGGTGGTGCCTGCGGTGCCGCCCAGGCTGATGATTCCGCCCACTTCACCTTTTGTATACAGTTGGCTGACCCATGTTACCGCGCCCTGCATCATTACATTCATGGCCAGGCCCCGGTCATTTCTCTCGATCAGCTCACCCAGCTTCATTCCTCCGGCCTCAGCCACCTGGGCATTGGATATTTCAGGCGTAAAATAGGGTTCTCCTTTTACGCCGGCGTTAATGACCAGCGTGGCCGTTCCGGTGCTTTCAATCAGGTCTTTGATATACTTGAATTCCTGCCCTTTAGTATCCAGCGTACCCAGAATAACAATTTTTCCATCCACAGGCTTCACCCCTTTTATTCCGAAAATTCTAATGCATTTATTTTTCCCTGCTACTTATGATGAGCATTCTTCGCCTCGTCTATGAGGTATTTTAGCGGCTTTCGGAAAATAAGGCATGACCCGGCGTAAACCAATAAAGCCTCCGGGTAAAAAGCCGGAAGCCTGAATGTGCTATGTAAAGTAAGAACGGCAAGACCGAATCGTTTGCCATCCGGCGAGGCGGCGGCTAATACTGGGCGGCCAGCCTGCCTTCAATCTCCCGCCAGATGGCCCACATATTCGGGTTACTTATTCGCCTGCCGGGATGACAGCAGGTATCGGCTGCCTCAGCGGTGGCAGGTTGCGCTGTTGTTGCAGTTATCCTGCATACGGCCATGGCTGTCGTCCCGACAAAATCCGGATATTCTGCAATACAGCGAAATAAAGCCTTAATTCCCCGGGAAAATTTTGCAGTCACCGATTCTCCCGCCTTGGTGACTGCAAACAATACCGGAAACAAAACCAGAACGATCAAGGGTGCAATCAAGGCAAATGCCAGATCCACTCCTTTGATATGATATACTGCATAAAATTTTACGGCGGTACCGCAAGCCAGACCGGCATAGGCTATAATCCCCAAAAACAGCAATTCATTCATACGGACATCCCCTTATTCTTTAAAAACTTTCTGCGTTCATCGCAGCTCATGTGCGCCGCAAAATTTGCGACAGTAATAAATACGGTTATTCCGCCGATAAAATACCAAAAAATTTTTAACGGTATTTCATACTCACGGAAAGCGAGAAAATCGTCGGCAACTCGAATCACCAAATGTTGCTTATCGTTATGAAGTCCCTGAATGGATTTAAGGCCTGTCCATAAATTATAGATAGTATCCACAGACGCCTTATGCAGGTTCGCATCCTGCGTTCCCTGCATATTATGCCGCAATAGGCGGATTTCATTGTCAATGCTGTTGTCGATGATCGCCGCAACTTTATGCAGATTATTATCCCCGTAATTCCAATTCGTATTTACGGCAAGAGCTTTTTTCATGTCATCAGCCACTGCTTTGCTCACATCGACTTCAATCGTCTGCACTAAACCCGCCAGACCAATAATCGTCAACCCCAGAAACACGGTAAAGCCAGCGATATTAATCCACCTTTTGTACCAAACATCATCGGACTTCAGGTATTCAATAAATAACAGCAGTGAGAAAAAGGTAAGTCCGACCCAAAAAGATTGTCCTACCTCACAGGTTTTGCCCATGATCCACCAGGCAATGCCGCATAACACCGGCCTGGCTCCTAATGATATCATAAAGGAGGCCCCCTTAGCCGGAGCGGAGCGCCGGTCGTATGTACGGTCTTGTCTTGGGCGCACGTTCTGACGCTGTTTATCCATTGTCGCGTCCCCTATTCCCCTATTCCAAGTCAGATTACATATTGCTTCGATAAATGGGATAAATTTCCTCTATTAATTATTTCGACAAAATGTAGCCATGACTTAAATACAAAATTCTGAAAATACGCCTCCTTTCTATAAAAAGACCACACAGTGGAATCATGTATGTTTTTATCTGGAATTTTATAACTTAAGAATACTCCCAATTCCAGCAAAATTCAATAGGCAACCCTCTCCAACATAAAAACCCGAGAAAGACATCCTGACGCACTGCACTCATCCGTCAAGATATCCCTCTCGGGCTTTTTATGACAATTTTTCTGCGGAATCCAAAACAGTATGACAGCCCCACATCCGGTTACTTACCCGATGAACCAATGGCGATTCCGATCAAAAGAGCTGCAATGTCGCGCAGAGCGCGGTCATGCCTTTTTTTCTCCCTCTCTTGTCTTGCGCGCCATTCGCGTTCGCTTTCATGTTGGCGGCGTCTCATTTCTCGTTCATGACGTTCATTCTCCTGACGCCGTCGTTCGTCATGCTGGCGTCGCCGTTCCCGTTGATCCCGCTCTCGGCGCTCCTGTTCACGGCGTTTTTCCATTTCCCGCCGGCGCTCAGCTTCTCGCCGGTCCTTTTCATTCGGTTGATGATGGCCCTTACTCATTGCATAAAGCGGCGGAGTGTTATTCTGATATAAAGCGGCCGCTTCTAAAACAGAGGCCCCTGTACCAAACTGCAAAATACCCACCAGCGAATAAATAACCGTCTTCTTAACTGCGCTGTTCATTTAAGCACCCCCTTGGCTTATCTCCATCATTATAATATGGAAGTATGACAAAAATATGATAAGGCCTATCTTAACGCTCCGGGGGATTTGTAAGAAAAATAAGGTCCCGGCATGTCTGCCGGGACGGTCATCACAAATGCCTTTTATTGATTGCGGCGCCAGCAACCCTCCTAAATTTCGTCCCCTTCCCTCATTTCTGTTTCCTTTTGAGCGCCAATGCGTGAAACAAGGTAAACAGCCACACTTGTTGCAGCCAGTACCCCGGTCATGGCCGGTACGGTAATATACTCTCGCGGGAGATACTCATAAAGGCCCAGCAAGCCAAAGGCAATAAAGATCAAGGCCGCAACCCATTTTACAACCCTCTCGGGGATGCGCTTTCCAAGCACAATTCCGATAATGATACCGATGCCGTCAGCAATCATCATGCCAAGCGTGGTACCCATCCAAACCGGAATGATTGTATTAAATTGGGCAGCCAGCGCTACTGTTGCCAGTTGTGTTTTATCTCCCATTTCGGCAATAAAAAATGCAATGGCAACAGTCCAAAACGGATTACATCGATCCGCCTTATCCTCCCCTTCAAGCTTGTCTCCGCGGATTGTCCACAGTCCGAACAAAATAAAAGAGACTGCCGCAGCAATCTGAACGTAATTCATCGGAATAAACTGCGTAATGTAATTGCCAACGATTACTGCAAACAAGTGGTTGACGACCGTTGCGGCAAAAACACCCCACATTACCGTTTGCCAGCGAAAACGGGTCGCAAAGGCCATTGCCAAGAGCTGGGTTTTATCCCCCATTTCAGCGAGAACTACAAATACTAAAGAAGTGATAAACGCTACCATTGAATAATCCCCCTTCTAAAATATAGATGTTCGGCATTATGCGGGCCTGCAATCGCTCACTTCTCCAGTAAAAATAAAAAAACGAGACGATTAGCCACGCATTTAAACCGTGGCTAAAGGTCTCGCTAGTTGGTATCCCAACGATAAGGCCAGGTATTTCTACCAGCATGTTGACCCTATCAATAAGCTACTCCCCTTTAGGAATTATTTTCAGTATAACTAAAACATGCGCTGTTGTCAACTGTGGATTCTTCTTTTGTTTAACTTGCGATAATGTCACCTTTAAGGGGGGCATATTAATCTGATCACTGCTTTTTGCCGGGCATTTCGAATAAACAAAAATGTGAAAATTTTCTCAATAAAGATAATAAAAAACCTGCGTTCAATCTTTAGTACTGTTATAATCCCGTTCATTAAAGTAGTTCAGCCAGGAAGAAGTGCGATGCAGCTGCCAGTTGCAGGGAGGCATATATTTATCCTTCATGCGTTCTTCCTTGCCACCCTTTTTAAAGCCCTCATACATCGTCACATAGATGCACTTTTGCCGGCCCGGATATACCTCACACCAGCCGTCGCGGCTGCCGCCGCAGGCGCCGTTGCGCTGTTGCTTGGGACATTGGGACATAGGGCAGATAAAGCCAAGCTCGTGCATGGCACAGTCGCCGCAGAAACGGCATTGATTCGTCATTGTTTTGGTCGTATATTCGGCAAGGGTAAAGGGCTTTTTCAGCCAGGATTGATCGATATATCTGGCAATAGCTCTGTTTACCGGATAAAACGGCGCTTGGCGATCAAACGCCACCGCATGGACAACATCCATAAATTTCTGCTTGAAGGAGCCGGATGCTCCGGTTTTGCTGCGATCGACAGGCTGACTGGTATTGAGCCCGGTGGCCGCATCTTTTTCAAAGAAATAAAAGCCATTCTCCTGAGGATGATCAAATTCAGCCTTGGCAATGTCCTGCCAGTTCCCGCTCAATTCCTCGCCTTTATCGATAATGTACTGTACATCACTGTAGCCCAAACCGTGGCCGCCGATATTGATTCCGTCATATTTCAGCCCTTTCAGCACGGCATATAGTTTAGCCGCCCGTAAAAGCTGCAGCTCTTTTTTATTCTCCTGACCGACTTCGGATTCCAGCCGAGCTACCAGGGAATCCGTAACTACACAGCCGGGTATCAGGTTTTTATTCATCAACTTGGCCACGGGCAACGACAGTACGAAGATATTGCCGATCAGGGGCACTGACAACTGATGCAGGTCCACGTATTTTCTCAGTTCATCAAACTTTCGGGCGTCATAGCCCAGCTGGGTGATAATGAACCTGGCCCCGTTGGCTGCCTTTTTATGCAGCTTATAGTATTGAGCCATGGCCTCAGCCTCGGTTGACTTAAACGGTGAAACCACCGCGCCAGCAAAAAAAGTCGTGGCCGGCAGCTTCGTGTAGCTCCCTGCATTCATTTTGGTAATCATGCGCAAGGCATGCACCGCATCGAAGTCAAACACCGGCTTGGCATTGCCGGCGTACCCATCCACCGGATAATCCCCGGTCATCACCAAAAGATTCTCCACATCGGCCCTGGCCAGGGAGTACAGCTCGCTCTCCAGGGCATTTCTGTTTCTGTCTTTGGTCGTAAAGTGAACCAACGGATCAATGCCCAGCCGCTTGACTTCCGCTGCCATGGCATAAACGGAAATAGCCGCTTTACCGCCCGGATTGTCCGTAATGGTAACAGCGTTGATCCTGGGGTCCTGAGCCGCCAGCGACGCCATTTTTACCAGGTGTTCCTGGGCCTTTTCCCTGACGCCCCGACCCGGAACCAGTTCCCAGGTGATGGATGGCCGCGCCGGATCGGCCAGCGCTTCCTTCAGTGACAGTTTGGTTGTCATACCGATCTCCCCCTTCTTGTCTTGACTCTTGCCAGGATGTTACAATGCACCTTGTATATATTACCTGAAAATTTCGTTTTCGGTGTTGTTTATTCCTGCCAGCGTGGTAATATTTGTAATTGCTTACTAACGATCTATCTAATCTCAACAAATAACTGTTTGTCCTGACCTTGTCCATAATCAGCGGCGGACGCAGTACGACCGGATGAATCCGAGCAGCATGGCTCATTCTTGCCATAGCCGCAATATTGTGGCTTAGCACCAATACCACTCTGTAAAAGCAGGTCATTTGTTCCGCACATAATAAATACATGCGCCGGTTTACAGTTAATTACGTCCGCTGCAAACCGGCGTTTCATATGTTCAGTGGTATCGCCCGAAATGCCCCGGTAATGAACTTACGCGGCTGCGCAGCGGCATTTCGGACATTCCGGCACGCACCAGGCATACTTCGCCCGCGGCAATTCCCTGATGATTTAATGATATTGTATCATATTCCTGATTTCCACTTCAAGAAGACTGTTATCTATCATGAATTTCCGCGGAGCACCACCCGCTCTTCCCCGGACTCTTCCTTTTAGCGCCGTTAAAGCATACAAATATAAGAAAGGCTCGAAACAGGGAGAGATGTATGTGCCAAGTACAAGCGATTTTAACCGGCAGGCGGTTGTTTATCGCATGGGCGATCCCTCCAAACCGCTGGCAGCACTAACGTTCGATGATGGTCCCGATACGAAGTGGACGCCCCAAATACTAGATATACTGGCCGCCAAAGGAGTGAAAGCAACATTTTTCGTCCTGGGGCAAGAAGTTGAAAAGAATCCCCGAATAGCGGCCCGTATTGTACGTGAAGGGCATACCATCGCCAGCCACGGCTATAGCCACGTCAGTCTTACTCAGCTATCCTTGCCCCAAATGTTCAGCCAGCTTTCCAAAGCCAACAGCGCTATATCTGCTGCCACCGGAGTAATCCCCGGTTTGCTGCGCCCGGTAGGCGGCGCCTACAATCAACAGGTGCTGAAAACGGTTACCCAAAATGGTTTTAACCTGATCCTTTGGTCGGTGGACCCTCAGGACTGGAGAGGCCTAAGCGCTGGTGCCATTTTAAACAATGTATTGTCCAATACCCGTGCCGGCGGCATAATCCTGCTGCACAGCGGGGAAGGCCCAAATCTGACCGGAACAGTGCAGGCGCTGCCGCAGATGGTCGACCAGTTACAGGCACAAGGGCTGCGATTGGTGACGGTTCCGGAACTGCTGGGGCTGTCAGCTTAACCAAACGTGAAATCCTGTCCAATCTCAAAATTTTGAATCGGGCAGGATTTTTTACCCTATGAGTCTGTCACCCTGATTGTGCGGTATTAAATAGCATTATCAACGGAATACTAAGGTATCATTTAACAGGTAGCAGCAATACCCATAGTTGCAGGAGGTGCTATGATGCAGCAAAATCAAGGAAATACGACTGTTTCCGGGGACGATATGAAAACGAGGCAAATGGAGCGCCATACCGCCGATCATCGCGAACAGCCGCTGACAACCAATCTGGGGGTAAGGCTTTCCCATACGGATGATTCCCTCAAGGCCGGAGTACGGGGCCCCACTCTCATGGAGGATTTTCATTTCCGTGAAAAGATCACCCATTTTGACCATGAACGCATTCCGGAGCGGGTGGTGCATGCCCGCGGCTTCGGCGCCCATGGCTTTTTTCAGGTATACGAATCCATGGCAGAATATACCAAGGCCAAATTTTTGCAGGATCCCCGGGTGAAAACGCCGGTGTTTGTGCGCTTTTCCACTGTGGCCGGTTCCAAAGGCTCGGCGGATACCGTGCGGGACGTAAGGGGCTTTGCCACTAAGTTTTATACTGAGGATGGCAACTACGACCTGGTCGGGAACAATATTCCGGTATTTTTCATTCAAGACGCCATCAAATTCCCGGATGTGATCCACGCCGTCAAGCCCGAGCCGCACAATGAAGTGCCACAGGCCACAACGGCCCATGATACCTTCTGGGACTTTGTGGTTAACACCCCGGAAACCGCCCATATGGTGATGTGGATCATGTCCGACCGGGCCATCCCCCGCAGTTTCCGCATGATGGAAGGCTTTGGCGTCAATACCTTTCGCTTTGTCAATGCTCAAGGCAACGCCCGGTTTGTGAAGTTTCACTGGAAGCCTCTCCTGGGGGTGCATTCGCTGATGCGGGATGAGGCCCAGAAGCTGTCGGGAAAAGATCCCGATTTTCACCGGCGGGACTTGTGGGATGCCATCGAGCAGGGGAACTATCCGGAGTATGAGTTTGGCGTGCAGATGATAGACGAGTCTCAGGAAACCGCCTTTGATTTTGATATTCTCGATCCTACTAAACTCTGGCCCGAAGAATTGGTTCCGGTAAAAATCATCGGCAAAATGACCTTAACCCGCAACACTGACAACTTTTTCGCCGAAACCGAGCAGGTAGCCTTTTGTCCCGCCAATATTGTGCCGGGAATCGACTTTAGCAATGACCCGCTGCTGCAGGGACGGCTGTTTTCCTATCAGGACACCCAGCTCACCCGTCTGGGCGGACCGAATTTTCATGAAATCCCCATTAACCGTCCTGTTATCCCTATTCATAACAACCAGCGGGACGGCCTGCACCGCATGACGGTGGACAAAGGCCAGGTAAGCTACTTCCCCAACAGCCTGCGGCAGGGCTATCCGGCGCCGGTTCCCGAGGCCGAAGGCGGCTATGTCCATTACGCCGAAAAGATCGATGCCCGCGTGATTCGCGCCCGCAGCGACAGCTTCCAGGATTTTTTCAGTCAGGCCGCCTTGTTTTGGAACAGCATGTCAGCCCCGGAAAAGGAGCACATCATTGACGCCTTCCATTTTGAGGTGGGCAGTGTCAAAGATAAAGCCATCAAACAACGGGTGGTAGACATGTTTAATCAGGTGGCCCCGGAACTAGCCAGCCAGCTTGCGCTAAAAATCGGCGCAATCCCGCCGGCGGAACCGGGAAGAACGGCAGTTGCCGCAAACTCGGCAGCGCTAAGCCAGGCAAACACCAGACAGTCTCCTGTGAGCCGCAAGGTGGCTGTGCTGGCAGAAAACGGCGTTTCTTATCCTGCCGTCAGTCAGGTCGTCAGCGTCCTTAAAACTGCGGGAATCCAAACGGAGATTATAAGCAGCCATATGGGCATGATCACCAGCGCCGAAGGCCAGATATTCGAAGCCGTCAAAGATTTTGCCACTGCCGGCGCTCTCTTATATGACGCCGTCTATGTGCCCGGCGGGTCCGGAAGCATTGAAAGCTTATCACAGACATCAGATACCCGGGATTTTATCAACGAAGCTTTTAAGCACGCCAAAACTATCGCCGCTGCCGATGAAGGAGTGGACTTGCTCCGGGCCTCGGATGCGAGAACTGTACAGTTGGCGCCGCCGAACGCTGCCAACCAATTGAGCACTGCCCTGGGAGTGGCCACCATCCGCAAAACATCGGACTGGGCCGGCTTTAGCCAGGAATTTATGAAGCTTATCGCCATGCACCGTCACTGGGAGCGGACCAGCCAGGCAAAGCGTTCCAACGGACAGTTCATGTGATTTGAGCCTTTTTCAGGCAACAAGAAATCCCAACTACTCAAAGCCTGAGTTTGACAGGATTTCTTGTTGCTCGATTCTACCGGCGGGATTGTGCCCGCGTTGTTTCCCAGATATTTTTTACCATTCAATGACGACGCCGCCATGGGTCAATCCGGCGCCAAAGCCGTATAGTATCATTTTATCTCCCGTTTTAATACTCGATTCTTCCAAAGCCAGCCAAATGGCCAGAGGAATCGATGCCGACGAGGTATTGCCGTAAAGCTCATTACTGATCAAAGTAGACTGCAACGGGAAATTAAGCCGTTCACAAAGAGCTTTGATCATGCGCAAATTGGCGCTATGAGGCACAAACCATTGAATATCGCCCAGAGTCAGATTGCTTCTGCCCAACAGGTTATAAACACCCTCGGGAATATTCTTAACCACATATTCATATAAGAATTTACCTTCCTGCTGAAATAAACGGGTCTTACCCACCTCTTGCCCATTGACCGTTTCCGATAGGTTGCTGCAAGTGATATTGGGCGCCAGCGTTCCGTCCGAAGTAAAATATGAGGCAAGAAAACTTCCCGTTCCACTGGTTTCACCGGCCCGTTCAAGCAGCATGGCGGCGGCGGCGTCTCCAAAAAGGATACAGGTATTCCGGTCTGAATAATCCACAATCTTGGATAGTACTTCCGAAGCAACCACCAATACCTTATTGCTGTGGCCGGCCGTTATTAAGGAATCAGCCACGCATAGTCCATAGACAAAGCCAGTGCAGGCGGCGTTGAGATCCATTGTTCCGGCCTGTTTCATGTCGAAATGGCCTTGAACGATTGCTGAAACAGACGGCGTTAAATGGTCGGCCGTAAAGGTTGTTACAATGACCATATCCACGTCATCTACACGGATGTCATATTTTGCTATTAAATTTTCAACAGCCTTTATCGCCAAATCGCTTGCAAACTCTTCTTTGCCAGCCAGCCGCCGCTCCTTGACCCCGGTGCGGCGAGTAATCCATTCATCAGTTGTATCCACCATGCTTTCCAAATCATGGTTCGTTAATTTTCGCTGCGGTACGTATGCGCCCACCCCTGTTATTTTGGAACGTGAATTGATATTCATTACCCCCAATTCATGCCAACATCATCAGACGTTATTACCTGATACTAATATCTGATGGTATGATTGTAGCATAAATCAGAATCTTTTGCAAGGGTTCTCCCCCAAACGCCCCGCTGCCGCTCAGTTTAACTGATTTCCGCCAGAATCATTTTCAGCCGCTGCCTCTGCTCCTCTCTTTCCAGCGGCAGCCCGTACTGATAACAATCCAGCACATCCGCGTCTTTGACTATCTCCTCAAGCGGCGTTCCGATCTCGGTCTTGCTGCTGTGATTTTTGGCCGCCTGTGCCAGCCGCTCGATTTCATCCGCGGTAAAGCGGCCCGTTTCCGCCAGGAAGTGTTTTAGCGGTGCATAAGCTGCGGCTGCATGGCCGCGCTGTTTGCCGGTGATGATACGGCCATAGTCGTGTACAGAGCAGGCAATGGCCGCCAGTTCGGCATCCACGCCCCGCTTCAGCGCCAATATTTGCCCGATCTTGGCACAACTGATCGAATGGATCCTTTCCCAATCCAGAGAATGGTCTCGGTCTGCGGAATCCTTAAACTCAGCTATTTTTTTTAACAAATTCGCCTGTGTGGAAAAAATCCTGCTCATAGCTTCCCCTCCATGACTGATGACCGCCCCGGCTTATTGCTAATTTCACTGCGCTATATTTCGCTGCGAAAAGATTATTCAATTCGCTTTCAAGGTACTTAACCTTCGTTTCTAATTTGTGGATAATATCCTGAACCTCTTCTTCGTTCTTAAAGATTACCTTGCCTACACCGGCTATAATCTGGCCATTCTTTATAATCGGCAACCTTTGAACAATTGTGTTTTTTCCCCTGATCTGCTGAATCTCTCCGATTTCCGGAATACCTGTTTTGATAACGATGTGCAACCGGGTAAAGTCAATGACTTCCGTGACATGCCTGCCGATGGCATCTTCCTTTTTAACGCCCAGAATGTTCTCGTAAGCCTTATTCAAAAACACTATGATCCCCTGTGTATCGACGATCGCTATACCCTCGACGGCACTGTCAATAATGGTCTCCATTATGGCATCAAGGTCCAGCATTCTAGCTCACACTCCCTTTGCTTTACAGACAAATAACTTCTTTGTCAACTGCAAAACCCCTTTTTTGTGAAATCCGCCCGAAAAGATGAATAAAGAAAGCACGGGGGCTGCCATGATCACGGCAGCCCCCAGACCTGAGGCTTGGCGTTTCGCTGGGATGGAAAAAGCCTCTCCGGAATAAACCGTCCTATTCAGGACAGCTTTTTATACGTTTGTCACTCTGTGGATAAAATAGGTCACCGCCAGCAAATCGGCAGAACCCCCGGGACTGATATTCCTGCCGATAAAGATGGCATCCAACTCCTCGATCCTGGCTCTGCCCTGGCCGGTCAGCATGCCGCCAGCGGCCATCACCGCCCTGGCCTCCTGTTGAACGTAGGTCAAAGTGGAGTTGTCGTGACGATTTAAAATTGTCGTGTCCTGGGTTTGGGTCATCAGGGCCATCAGGGTATGCACCAGTGCGTCATTGAGGGAAAGGCCGGCTTCCAGCCCCTGCTGCAGTGCAGGGAGACCTTGGCAGGTAACTATCGGAAGCCCGGCGGCAATTTCACCGCGAATGCCGGTAATGCCGTGACGCAGGTACAGGCGCTCGCCGGCAGTCAGTTTTTTGATCGGGTTTATACTTTTTAAAGCCGTCAGTTCCTGCTCCACAATATCGCGGCACATGGCAGCAGCGGAGGCCAGAATCGGCTCAACCAGGAAACTCTTATCCCGGCGCAGGACCATGGCGGCAGCTCCGGTGATCACTCCCAGCAAAAAGAGCAGTCCCTTTTGAGTATTAACCCCTTTCGTGGCTGCAAGCATCTTCCCTTCGGCGGCTATGCCGATGGTCCGCAGCACAGGCAGCAGTTCCGCCGGGTCTCCCTCATGCTGCCAGCCGGCCAGGGCGCATTGATACAAGGCCTGACTGATGGCACTGCTGCTGGCGATAAATGTGAAAAAATCCATGTCCTGGTGGGCCCCGGAATTGTACCGGTCAACCAGTCCGGGAGCAGGCGTGCAGGCCACTTCCACCATCATGGCTTCCAGGGCTGTTTGTCCGATCATTGTCACCGGAGCAGGCCAGGGGTTGGTCTTTTCCGCCTGAAAGAGCTGCAGCAGGCGGCGGACGGCAGCCAGGATCTCTTCGGCTGTGTGGCGCCGGGCCCGCATGCAGTCACTGGCCCGCTCCGAGCAGATAAAACAGGTCCGGGGCTTTATTCCGAGCGTATCCCGGCTTAGCTGGGCTCCCTGGGCATCAAACACATCTATATCCAGCAGCCGTCCATAGGGAAGGGTATCTTCAAGCTCGACGCTGATCTCTTTGAGGACTGCCGCCTCACCCCGGGCGGCCAGAATGGCCGTAGGCCCGGCCGGCATATGACAAAGCCGTTCCTCCAGCAGAATAAGACCGGCGGAGCGAAGCGGGCGGCGGATTTGCTCCAGCGCCCGGTAGACTAAGTCTGCCGTTTCTTGACTATACTTGACATTTCCCGGCATATTGACGGTAATGCTCACGACCGGGGTACGATAGATTTGCCGCAATTCGGCCTGAACTGCAGCTCTTTGTTCTTTAGCGGCCAAGACATCGTCCAGGCTGACTTGACGGCTGGGCTTTCTTTGCATAGGCTCACACTCCTAAAATCCTGTTGCCAAACTCATCTGCGGCTCCCTAATGACGTGAACCGGACTTCCGACCGGTGTGTCGATCCCTTTATCGTCCAGGGCAATCACCCCGGAATTTTTCGCCAGAGTCTCCGATAGGCGGCCAGTGTCCATTTGCCTGGATAATTTCTTTCTCGGCAGGAACAAAAATTTCCTGCAGTTACACCCTCCGGCTTTATTTTCCATTCATTTTGTGATAAAATCACGATAAGCTCAGGAAAGTAGCTATATAACCCAACTGCCCCATGCAGACCGGTAATTTCATGATACCAACAATGGGAGGAACGCTATGGAACTGGATCAGCAGCTCAAAATCAATCAAGGGCTGGAAATTTATCTTGATCCTGACATGACGGGAGACAAATACCTTAGCCAGATAGCAGCTGCAATGCCTGAATTCATCATTCTGACCCTGCCGGTCAGGGGCCGGGAACCGATTCTTCTTCAGCCTGAAAGCCGGATTTATTGCCGGGTCGTCATGGATGATGTTCCTTATGTATTCAGCAGTTGGGTGCTGGCCAATGATGAAACCCGGCGTCTGACCCACATTGCCGCGCCGGAGAGTTTTATCAAGCATCAAATGCGACAATTTGTAAGAGTGGAGACATGTCTTCCTGTAGCGGTGGAAGAACCTGAAAGCAAGCAGGATTTCCCCGGATACATTATCCAGAATATCAGCGGCGGCGGAACGGGGCTTCTGGGCCACCAGGCTCTGGCGCTGAACGAAACATATTATCTGACCTTTGATCTGCCTGATGCTGGGCAGATGCGAATTTTGGCCAGAGTCCTGCGTAGCAGCGGAGACGAAACAAACCGGGTGAAAATAGGCCTCGAATTCGTGGGACTGAGCGAAACAAACCGCAACAAAATTATGAAGTACATCTTTAAAATACAGGCGGAACGCCGCCGCAAAACTTAGTTTGCAAAAGAGACCTGGGTACCCAGGTCTCTTTCTTTATTTTCTATTTTGGGGGATTCGATATTTTAACATAATTCCTTCATGATTCGAAAAGACAGATCTTACAGCGCCGTCATAGGAGAATAAATCCTTCTTTTATTGGCGTCCAGCAAATGATTCAGCAAGTCGTCTTTCCCGTTGTCGGCTTTCACGCCATTTTTGGCAGCCTTGGCCGCCTCTTCCTCCGCAAATTCGTCGGCGGCATCCCGGTGAGGAGGAATATTAAAGGCCGCCTCCATGATTTTTCTCACGATGGGCGCTGCCGAATCGGAGCCGTAGCCCCCCTGTTCCACAATCACCGCCACCGCGATCCTGGGATTTTCATAGGGCCCGTAGGCCACAAACCAGCCATGATCATCCCCATGAGAATTCTCGGCGGTACTGGTTTTGCCGGCAATCGTAATCGGCAGTCCGCCAAAAACATAACCGGCAGTGCCATGAGGCTCCGTAACTTCCCTCAGGGCGCTCCGAATGGCACTGAGAGTCTTTTCCGATAACGCCACCCGGCCGGTTTCCTCCGGTTCAAAGGTTTTAACCGTCTCACCGTTGGAAGACACAATCCGGCTGACCAGGTAAGGACGGTAACGATGGCCTCCGTTGGCGACCTGGCTGATCAATGCGGCCATCTGCAGCGGCGTTGCCAGTTGAAAGCCCTGACCGATGGCCGCGTCGAATGTCTCGGACAGATACCATTCCTCACCATATACCTTTTTCTTATATTTGCGGTTGGCCACCAGGCCTTCGCTTTCATTCGGCAGATTAATCCCGGTAGGGGAACCCATGCCAAAGTCCCTGGACCATTTCTCCATGGTATCGATACCCAAACGGTTACCCATTTCATAAAAATAAACGTTATTGGATTTCACCATAGCCTCATGGAAATCGATCAGTCCTAAGGCGGAGCCGTGGGAATTGCCTTTGGCTACCAACCAGTGACGGCCTTTATCCATAATCTTTTCCTCCAGCGTCACTTTCCCCGTCTCCAGAGCTGCCGCCCCTATAATAATTTTAAAGGCCGATCCCGGAGGATACTCGGCGTTAATCGCCCGGTTCTGCATAGGGTTAAAGGGATTGTCATTAATGGTTTTCCAGTCTTTCACCGAAATGCCGCCGTTAAATAGGTTGGGATTAAATGTCGGGCGGCTGACCATGGCCAAAATGGCGCCGGTCTGGGGGTTCATCACCACGACGGCGGCCGCCTTGGCATTGGGATTGCCGAATCGTTTCTGGAGAAAATTCAATCGGTCATCCATGGCCTTCTCCGCCGCCCTCTGGATCCTGGCATCAATGGTCAGCACCAGGCTGTTGCCCGGCACCGGCTCCTTTTTGCCCAGCATCTTGACCGGATGTCCCCCGGCGTCCACTTCCACCCGGGCCCCGCCGTCAACCCCTCGAATTTCTTGATCATAGACTTTTTCCAGGCCGAACTTGCCGATCAGATCGCCCAGTTTGTACCCTTTATCTTTTTGGCCTTCCAGCTCAGAGTCACTGATTTCGCCCACGTAACCGAACAAATGGGCAGCCAGCTCATCATAGACGTAATTTCGCACCGATTGAACCTCGATGACCACCCCGGGCAAATCATCGCGCCGTTCTTCGATTTTGGTAATAATCTCATAGCCTACATCACTTTTGATCCGTATGGGTTCCCGCTGATTACCCTGCTGGGGGATTTTAGACTTAAGGTCTTCCAGCTTCATGCCCAAAATATCCGCCAGCTTCACTAACACATCATCCGGCACCGGACCGGACAGAGGCACCAACGATACTGTAAAACCAGGCCGGTTAGAGACCAATAACAAGCCGTTCCGGTCATAGAACAGCCCCCTGGGTGCTGTGACCGGCATGATTTTGATTCGGTTATCATCAGCAAGCTGTTGGAAATTATACCCATGAAACAACTGTAAATAAGCCAGCCGCAGTATAAGAACAGTAACGATCAGCCCGCCAATATAAAGCAGGATATCCAGCCGGTAATTCGAATGCTTGCCGACCATTGCTCCAGCAATCCTTTCGTTGAGGAGACCGTGAAAGAGCCTAAATTCAAGGCCGCAATAAATTGGTATGAGTCTCCCAGTAGTATTTGTAGTAGTGCATCGTTATACAAGTAAAAAAGACCAAAAAAATAGCCCGAAAGACCGTTACGATCATTCTGTTTCTGTTGTTATGTTGATCTTCCTTCGCCGCAAAAACTCGGAATACCTTTAGGTAGATTCATCCAAAAAGGCATCCATAATTTCACAGGACGCGATTGACGTTATGAGAAAATTCGATTATAATAAACTGAGAGTACATGAAGTACGTGAAAGCAGCCAAACTGCGCCGCAGATTGTTTTTTTCCTACGGCTTGAAGCTGTACGGAACGCCAAGAAGGCTAAGCACTTAGCCTTCTTTTATTTTTTCTAAACGACAGGAGGAATTGATATGATCCGAAATGCAAAATGGATTGCTTTTATTTTGGCCGGAATTTTGACCGTTTGCCTGATTTTGCCCGGATGCACGGGACCTTCCGGGAAAAGCCAGGCTGACAGCCGCCCCCGGGATGAACTGATTATTTCCGTAGGCAAGGGAGCCGCCAGCGGCGGCTATGATCCCTGCACCGGGTATGGCATTTACGGCTACGGACTGTTTTTCAGCTCACTGTTAAGATTCAATGCCGACATCGAAGTGCACCCGGACCTGGCTACCGGTTATACCGTAAGTAAAGACGGCCTGACCTATACCTATCATCTGCGGGAGGACGTCAAATTTTCCGACGGAACCCCCCTGACGGCAAAAGATGTGGTGTTTACATATCTGACAGCGAAAAGCAGCGGCTCCAGCGTTGATTTGACCGTGTTGGCCTCTGCCCAAGCGGTGGATAACAAGACCGTGGTCTTTATCCTCCATAAGCCCTGGTCTCCTTTCGCCTCCACCACTGCCCTGCTGGGCATTGTACCGGAGCATGCCTATGGCAGAGAATTCGGCGACAAGCCGGTGGGAAGCGGCCCTTGGAAGCTGGCCCAGCTTGACAAGGAGCAGCAGCTGATCGTTGTGCCTAACGAATACTACTACGGTACAAAGCCTTCCTTTAAGAAGGTCACCATTCTCAATCTGGAAGAAGAAGCAGCCCTGGCCAGCGCGAAATCCGGCCGTCTGGATGTGGTAATGGTGAACCCGGAATATTCGAAAGAAACCGTGGAGGGCATGCATCTGGTGGCCCTGCCTACCGTGGACAACCGGGGCTTTAATCTGCCGGTGACCCCGGAAAGCTCCAGAGCTGACGGCAAGGTGGCCGGCAACAACGTCACCAGCGATTTCGCCATTCGTAAAGCCCTCAATATCGGTATTGACCGGAAGAAAATCATTCAAAACGCCCTGAGCGGCGTGGGAACCCCGGCCTATGGCCGGGTGGATGCACTGCCCTGGTTCAACCCTTCAACGCCATTTAAAGACAATCAAGTGGAAGAAGCGCGTCAGATCCTGGAGGCGGCAGGCTGGAAAGATACTGATGGGGACAGCATCCGGGAAAAGAACGGCCTGAAAGCCGAATTTACCATCACCGGCCGTACTGATGACCTGCAGCGCTACAATCTGGCTGTCGCCCTCAGCGAAGATGCCAAAAAGCTGGGAATCCACCTAAAGGCTCAGGCAGCTCCCTGGACCGACTGCAAATCCCAGGCGCTGCATACCCCGACCTGCTGGGGCAGTGGCGACTACAATCCTCTTGATTTATATAATGGATACTATTCCCAAATGGCTGGTGTAGGATCAAACAATCCTTCATCATATTCCAATCCCCAGGTGGACGCTTATATCGACCAGGCCCTGGCCGCCACCAGCATGGAAGAGGCTATTCGGTACTGGCAACTTGCCCAGTGGGACGGAAAAACCGGCATCAACGCTGATTATCCGTTTCTCTGGATCGTCAATATTGATCACACCTATTTTGTCCGGGATGGCTTAGATCTGGGCAAACAGCTGCTTCATCCCCACGGGCACGGACAGCCGGTCATTGCTAATATGAATGAATGGCAAATGCAGCAATAACCGGAAGTCAACCAGAATTCCACTGATCAGGCAAAACCATTGGAGCGGATGAATCCGAAGCGCCAATGGTTTTGCTGATGACTTGGCCGGGAGGAAATTATGAGTAAAAATGCACTGTTGCATATCGGCTGGACCCTGCTGCGCCTCAGCAGCCTGCTGGTAGCGGTCAGCATTCTGGCGTTTGGGCTGGTTATATCATCCCCCATTGATCCGGTAGACGCCTATGTAGGATCTGAGTCAGGGGTCTCCCAGGAACAGCGCCAAAACGTGGCGGCATACTGGGGACTCGATAAGCCGCCGGGGGAGCGGTATTTTATTTGGGCCCGGAATATGCTGGCCGGCGATATGGGAACCTCCATCACTTACCGGCTGCCGGTATCCCAAGTGATCGCCGAACGGTTTCAGACCTCTCTCGCCCTGATGGGAACAGCCTGGGTACTGTCAGGCTTGCTGGGCTTTATTCTAGGCGTCGTGGCCGGAGTTTACCGAGGAAGCGTCCTGGACCGGGGCATCAAAACCTTTTGTCTGATTTTGTCTTCCACGCCGGCCTTTTGGCTGGGACTGCTGCTGTTAACCCTGTTCGCCGTTCGGTTGGAGTGGTTCCCCATCGCCCTGGCTGCGCCTATCGGCAAACTGTCCGGCGAGGTCACTCTGGGCGAACGGATTCATCATTTGATCCTGCCGTCCCTGACTCTGAGTATCACCGGCGTAGCCGCTATTGCGCTCCACACCCGGCAAAAACTGATCGATGTAATGGCCAGCGACTATATGCTGTTTGCCTATGCCCGGGGCGAAAAGAAATGGCCGGCGGTCCGGCGTCACGGTATCCGCAATATTATGCTGCCGGCCATTACCTTGCAGTTTGCTTCCTTCAGCGAACTGTTCGGCGGCTCGGTGCTGGCTGAGCAGGTGTTTTCCTATCCCGGTCTGGGCAATGCCGCCACCCTGGCGGGACTAAGAGGAGACGCCCCGCTGCTCTTAGGGATCGCTCTCTGCAGCGCGGTCTTTGTCTTTACCGGCAATCTTCTGGCCAACATTATCTACTGTTTGGTCGATCCCCAGATCAGAGAGGAGCGGTCCCATGGATAATAGTTTTGCCTCTCGTTTTTGCCATGCCGGCCATGCTAAAAAACTTTTCCGCCTGAACCGGCGAACCCAGACCCTTGTTTTCCTGTGTCTGGCAACGCTGTTTATCGTTATTGTGGCTGCCGCCGGGGTCCTTATGCCCCCCCAGGCCTATGCCCCCGACTACTCGGCCCAAAAACTCATTCCATCCTTATCTCATCCTTTCGGCACAGACTATCTGGGCCGGGACATGTTCTTCCGCACGGTCAAGGGTCTGTCCACCAGCATTTTAATCGGCCTGCTGGCCGCTGCCTGCAGTTCGGGGATTGCTCTGACTCTGGGCATCCTGTCGGCGGTTGCGGGCGGCAAAGTGGATAAAGCCATCAACTGGCTGGTGGATTTATGCATGGGCATGCCCCATATCATCATGCTGATGCTGATTTCCTTTATGCTGGGCAGGGGCACCAGCGGCGTGATCATCGGCGTGGCCCTGACTCACTGGCCCAACTTGACCCGGGTAATCCGGGCGGAGGTCCTCCAGGTCAACAGCGCCCAATATGTGGCCGCCTCCCGCAAACTAGGCAAAGGAAGCTGGTGGATTGCCAGAAAGCATATGATCCCCCACGTGCTGCCCCAATACATTGTCGGGCTGATCCTGCTGTTTCCCCATGCCATCCTCCACGAAGCCGCCATTACCTTTCTCGGGTACGGCCTGCCTCTGGATATGCCGGCTGTCGGCGTCATCCTGGCCGAAGCCATGAAGCATCTGGTCACGGGGATGTGGTGGCTGGCCTTTTTTCCCGGTCTGGCGCTGCTTGGAACCGTCTTGATGTTTGATCTCATTGGCGATCACCTGCGAACCATTCTGGACCCTCACAGTGCTCATGAATAAAGGAGGATAAGCCATGAATCCGGCGCCCGGTCAAACTCCCCTCTTAGATGTGCATGATCTTTCCGTCACCTTTCGCATGTACGATAAGACCCTGCGGCAGCACAACCTGCAGGTAATTTCCGAATTAAGCGTAACCGTAAATCAGGGAGAAATTCTGGCCATTGCCGGATCCAGCGGTTCCGGCAAAAGCTTGTTGGCTCATGCCGTGCTGGGATTGCTGCCTGCCAACGCCACAGTGAGCGGCAGGATGCTGTATCAGGGACAGGAATTAACCCCCTCCCGGCAGGAACAGCTGCGGGGCAAGGAAATCGCCCTGACGCCTCAAGCGGTGACCTATCTTGACCCGCTGCTGCGGGTGGGTGATCAGGTGCGGGGCGGCAACAAAACCGCCGCCGTCACCGCCCAGAGGGAAGCCTTTCAACGCTATGATTTACAGTCTGAGATCGAAGCCATGTTTCCGTTTCAGCTCTCCGGCGGCATGGCCCGGCGGGTGCTGGTCTCCACGGCAGTCCTATCCGGGGCCAGGCTGATCATTGCTGATGAACCCACCCCCGGACTGGGAGCCGACATTGCCCAGGACATGATGAACACCTTCCGGGAACTGGCGGACAGCGGCAAAAGCGTGATCCTCATCACCCATGACATTGAACTGGCCTGTGCCATAGCCGACCGGGTGGCGATATTCTACGGCGGCACTACGGTAGAAGTGGCGGCGGCAAAAGATTTTACCGCCGGCGAGGCAGCCTTGCGGCATCCTTATTCTAAAGCCCTGTACCGGGCGCTGCCTCAAAACGGCTTCCGGCCTCTGGCCGGCTTTCAGCCCTATGCCGGCAATTTGCCAACAGGCTGTCTGTTCACAGCCCGCTGCGGCTTAAAAACCCCGGAATGCAATAAAAAAATCCCCTTGCGGGAACTAAGGGGCGGCAGTGTGAGGTGCGTCCATGCGACTTGAAGCCAGACAAATCGGTTTTCACTATAGCCAAGGGTCCTGGATTTTAAAGGATATCAACCTATGGATCAACGAAAATGAACGGGTCGGCCTGGTGGGGCCCAGCGGCTGCGGCAAAAGCACTCTGGCCCGGCTCCTGGCGGGCTATCTTACGCCCCACACAGGCCAGGTCCTTCTGGACGGACAGCCCCTCCCTTCCCAAGACTACTGCCCGGTACAGCTGATTTACCAACACCCGGAAAAAGCCCTGAACCCTCGCTGGAAATTGCGCGACTCGCTGTATGAAGGCTATACACCGGATAACGCCCTGCTCCAATCCCTGGGAATTGAGCCGGACTGGCTGGACCGCTGGCCCAACGAGCTTTCTGGCGGCGAGCTGCAGCGGTTTTGCCTGGCCCGGGTGCTGGGGGCAAAAACCCGGTTTCTGATAGCCGACGAAATCAGCACCATGCTGGATGTAATCACGCAAGCGCAGATATGGAGCTACCTGCTGGACATTATCCAGCAGCGGAGCATGGGGCTCTTGGTTATCACCCATAACCTGGCCCTGGCCAGACAGATTTGCAGCCGCATCGTGGATTTTGCCTGCCTCAGTCCCAGGGATGAAGCGGGTAAGCGTTGAATACATCAATACGCACCTCGAACATACGGTTCCAGGGGTGACTGGCCTGAAACAGCCGGAGGGGGAAACTGCCAAACCGGTCCGCCGCGAATTTTTTCAATTCAGCGGTGGTCCTGGCTTCCACCGCCGGCTTTAAAATTCCCAGAGAAACTGCTGACTGGGGAAAGGGCGCCAGAACTTCCCGCAGCATCAGTGAGCGAACGTTGGCCTGATAGGCCCAGTCATCCAACAGGCGCACTGTCAAGAGCTTATCCTTGTCCTGGCCGGACATCCTGGCGCTGAGTATCCCCTGGCTAAGAGCAAAACCCAGGCTATTGCTGGCTGTATTCCAGCCGGAATAGGCATGAATTCTGTTCAGCAGGTCCCTCTGGGCTAAAAGCTGCATCAGGGAATTGTCGGAACCGTTGGCGAAAGCCACGTCGGCAATCGCTACCCTCTTGCCCAAGTTGATTTGCTGTTCCACCATAGCCACAAACTGCCGCAAGGCGACCGTTGGCCGGACAATATTTCCGCCGGCGCCGGCTTCCGGCGTTCTGCCGTTGGGAGGCGTATTGATAAGCAAGACCAGATTGGCCCGGGCTGGGTCCCGCACCGGCAGCCCGCCGGCGGCAACAATATGATCCAGAGCGCTGACTCCGACTGGTTCCCCCTGATAGGAAGGAATCGTCTGCTCCCCGCTGCCTTCCGCATATTGCACCGCTATCAAAGGAACCTGAAAGGTCAGTCTGTTGACGGCCCGAGTTAAAAGGACCATGCCCAGTTGATCCGCGCCGGAAAAGGTGGCAAACACCCGTGAGGAAAGATCGGCCGCCTCCCGTCGCAGATGACGCAGTTCCCGCTGGGTCTGAGAGTAGGGCCCGTTGTCGTCCCGCCCCAGGATAAAATAATCAAACAGTCCCTCCCGGGTCCGTTGCAGCAGCATGAGGTTCAGCCGGTGATTTTTGGCCCTTCTCCCGTTCCAGTCCGTCAATATCTCTGCCGGTAAAAGCTGAATCAGTTCCTCCATCTCTTGCTCTTCTTTACCGCTAAGCCCGAGCTGCTCCTGTCTGTCGAGCAATGCCCCGTAGCGGTAAATCTGCCAGCCACGGGTTTCTATGTATGCCGGATCGGTTCCCCCGGCCGATCCCTGAGGCGAACGCATCACAGTGGAAAATCCGTACAGCCGCAGCCGGGGATTTTGCCGCCGCAGCTGCTGAAAATTCTCCACTCTTTGCTGCAGCAGTCTATCCGGGATAAGGTGAGTCCGGGATGACACCAGCCCGCCATAAAGCAAGGCGTCGGCGGATACAACCGCCGCATCGGCCCCTTTGGCCGCTTCCTGCAGCCACTGCCACAGTCCGTCAGGATCTCCCGCCCTGTCCCGGCCTGACAGGAGAAACCTGGGAGGCGTCACAATCTTCATTCCTGCAGCCTGCAAGGTCTCCACCGGGTCCCTTAAACACACCGGCCGGTCATCCAGCGGCACATAGACCAGTGTGGCGGCCGATACGGTCAGGGACAGGCTGAATAATATACAGGCCATACAAGCCAAAATCCGCAACAGCGGCAGGCATGGTCTTTCCTTCACCCTATCGCCCCTTTTCACCTGAATGATAGCAATAATTATATCATGATCCCTATATTTTGTGATAATGGTATGATAATCCAGTCTCAATGCCGATCCACTCACGCCTGCCTTTTCTGCTGATCAAGGTCAGCCGTGCAAAATCAGAACATGTGCATTTTTTTATGATTTAATGTTGACAATGCCGATCGGATTTGTTACCATTAATGCAGAGTAAATCACTAGGAATTAGTGGTGGGCGGTGATGAAATGAAATTGTCTACCAAAGGGCGCTATGGCGTAAAATCCGTCTTGGAACTGGCGATCCATTATGGCAAGGAGCCGGTCTCTATCAAGTCGATTGCCGAACAGCACAGTATATCGGAATACTATTTGGAGCAGTTGTTTGCCCAGTTGCGCAAGGCGGGCATTATCAAAAGCATTCGCGGCGCTTACGGCGGTTATACTTTAAACAAACCTCCCGGTCAGGTGCCGGTCTACGATATTATACAAGTCCTGGAAGGCGACATTGAAATATCCGATTGCGTGGAAGATACAGCCTGCAGCAATATGAACCAATGCGCCACCCGGCTCCTATGGGTCAGGATCAAGGAAAGCATTGACAGCGTGCTCAAATCGACTACTCTACAGGATATGGTTGATGATTATAATATGATGAACCAAAATCAAAAGGACGGTGTAGAACGTGAGTGAAAAACAAATTTATCTGGATCATTCGGCCACAACGTACATTAAACCGGAAGTTTTCAACGAGATGCTGCCTTATCTGAATACATATTACGGCAATCCCTCTTCTATCTATGCCATGTCGCGGGTGACCGAACAGGCCATCGACCAGGCCAGGGAAAGAGTTGCCAAAGTTTTAAATACCGCGAAAGACGAGATCTATTTTACCGGCGGCGGCTCGGAAGCAGATAACTGGGCCTTAAAAGGTGTAGCCTTTGCTCATAAAAACCGGGGTAACCACATTATTACCACTAAAATTGAGCATCACGCGATTCTACACACTTGCGAGTTTTTAGAGAAAAACGGATTCCAGGTGACCTATTTGCCGGTGGACAGCCAGGGCTTTATCAATCCGGATGAGTTAAAAAAGGCTATTACCGATAAAACTATCCTGGTGTCGGTGATGTTCGCCAATAATGAAATCGGCACGATTGAGCCGATTTCGGAAATCGGCAAGATTTGCCGGGAAAGAAACGTATTGTTTCATACCGATGCCGTCCAGGTGGCCGGGCATGTTCCCATTGATGTGAAAGCCTTGAATATTGATCTTCTGAGTTTGGCAGCTCACAAATTTTACGGTCCCAAAGGCGTGGGAGTTCTGTATATCCGCCGGGGTGTAAAAATCGACAGCCTGATTCACGGCGGCGGACAGGAAAGAGGCAAACGGGCCGGCACAGAAAACATCGCCGGCATTGTTGGCCTGGGAAAAGCCCTGGAACTCTCGGTGTCCAATATGGAGGAAGAAAATCGTCATTTGGGCTTCCTGCGGGACAAACTGATCAACGGACTGACCCAAATCCCCTATACACGCTTAAACGGCCCTGCCGGCGATAAACGGATGACCAGCAATGTAAATGTATGCTTTGAGTTCATCGAAGGCGAATCTATGCTATTGCTCTTAGACAGCAAAGGGGTCGCAGCTTCCAGCGGCAGCGCCTGCACCTCCGGCTCCCTTGATCCTTCTCATGTGCTGCTGGCAATCGGACTACCCCATGAAATCGCCCACGGCTCTCTCAGACTCACCCTGGGCAGCGCCACCACTGAACAGGACATCGACTATGTACTGGAAGTCCTGCCGCCTATCGTGCAGCGACTGAGAGATATGTCGCCTCTGTGGAAAAAATTCTTGCAAGAAGAGGGGAAAGCGCAATGAACTATAGTGAAAAAGTAATGGATCACTTTATGAATCCGCGAAATGTCGGCGAAATCGCCGATGCCAACGGCGTCGGCGAAGTCGGCAACGCCGTATGCGGCGATATTATGAAAATCTATTTGAAAGTGGAGAATAACCGTATCCTGGATGTAAAATTCAATACCTTTGGCTGTGGCTCAGCCATCGCTTCCTCCAGCATGGCTACGGAGATGATTAAAGGCAAGACCCTGGAAGAAGCCTGGGATCTGACCAATAAGGCGGTAGCCGAGGCTCTTGACGGCCTGCCTCCGGTTAAAATGCATTGCTCAGTGCTGGCCGAAGAAGCCGTTCACAAGGCCATTAATGATTATCGCATCTCCCAGGGCCTGAAACCATGGGATTACAAGGAACATACCGATATTCACGAACAAGTCCACGGTCATTAATAAAACAGTCCCGGCAAATTGCCGGGACTGTTTTATTTCTCCTCGTCCGTGCCGCGAAAAAGTTCATCATGCTGATATATCGTGTGATATACCCAAAAGGCGTTTGCCAGCAATAATCCGCCGGTGAATAAGAATACATTCTGAATGCCAAAGGCAGCTGCCATTTGTCCGCCTAACATCGACCCCAAAAACATGCCCACATACTGGGCGGACTGATTAAAGCCGAAAGCCCGGCCGGTAATGGCCGGCGGCGTGCTGTGCTTGATCAGGCTGTTAACGGACGGCAGCAGACCGGCGACAGCCATGCCCAGCATAAAGCGGAGGATGCCCAATTCCCATGCATGACTGACAAACGCCTGGGGTATATAGATAATCCCGGCTGCCGTCAATGCCGCCAGCAGCACCTTATGAGGGCCGATCCGGTCGGAGATCTTGCCCAGCTTGGGAGCGGCCAGAAGACTGGCCAGACCGGAAGCGGCGAAAACCGCACCGGATACCAGGGCGATATGAGCCGCATCCGCCGACAAATGAGAGATATAAACGGTAATAATCGGCTGGATCGCCATGAGAGCCAACTGTAGCAGCAAGGTAGTGATCAAGAGACAGACAGTGTCCCGAGGATGAGGCAGTCGGCTCCATACTTCGTGGAAATCCAGAGCCGGCTGGGTTGTGTCGATTTTTTTCTCGTAAATGAACCGGTACGAGGCAATAAAGGCGAGAAAACACAGAATCCCGATAACAAAAAAATTGCCGCGAAAACCGACAAATTCCGATAAAACCCCGCCTAATAAGGGGCCCATCAAGGTTCCTCCCACCTGGGCGCTGAAAAGCACTCCCAAGGCCCACCCCGCCCTCTCGGTGGGAGTCTGAGTCCCCACCAGTGTAACCACTGTCGACTGGAAGCCGGAAAGTGTCCCCTGCATCAGCCGCAGTCCGGCCAATTGCCAGACATTTTGCGCAAAGCCCATACAGGTCATGATCACAGCCAAAGAAAAACTGGCCCGCAAAATCATCGGCCTGCGTCCGTATTGATCGGATAATCTTCCCCAGATAGGAGAGAAAATAGCTAAGCTGACAAAATTGAGGCCAAAGACAATGCCCGACCACCTGGCGATGTCCGCCTGGCCATGAACTCCCAGATGCTCCACATACAGAGGCAGTATCGGAGCCATCTGGCTCATTCCCAATGATACAATCAGTGTCGCCAGCCAGCAGACCCCGAGATTTTTTTCCCAAGATTCCATAATAACACCTGCGTACAATAATTTTTTTAAAAATTTATTTTATAGAAATGGATGATAATCCTATTAAGCATAACTCCAATCCTATTAAAATGCCACATCCTAATTTTCGATAATTTGAAATGACCTGACACATTCATGTGCGCAGGCCATCTTTTACCGATTTAAATAATACTTCACGCATGAAATTCTCAAAGATGAAAAAGACTAATACGGTGATAAGCGTAGTACGCTGATACGCATATATGAAAGTAGAGGTGTTGATGCCGTGTCCGGCAGCAAACAAAAGAAACCAACCCCGGTCCAACAGCAATACCAAAAATTTGCCGACGACAGGGAGCCAAAGCGCCCCATCCTGGCCAATTGCATACGGGCTTTTATTGGCGGCGGCGTAATTTGTACCATCGGCCAGGGAATTCAGTTTTTTTTTATAACCAATTTTAATTTTGACGAAAAATCAGCCGGCGATCCTACTGTGGCCATTCTGATTCTTCTCTCGGTGATTCTGACCACATTAGGCGTATATGACAAAATCGCCCAATGGGCTGGCGCCGGTTCAGCCGTTCCGGTTACCGGTTTTGCCAATACCATCGCCTCAGCTGCCCTGGACCACAAAAGCGAAGGCTTTGTCTTAGGGGTCGGAGGCAATATGTTTAAAATCGCCGGACCGGTGATCGTTTTTGGCGTCTTTAGCGCTTTTATTGTGGCAATCATCAAAATACTGATCGAATCGTTAGGCGGGATGTAAATATGTTGCAAGGACAACAAACCTGGATTTTTCCATCCAAACCGATCATCATCAGCTCGGCAGCTGTTGGCGGCCCCTTTGAGGCCCGGGGCAAGCTGGCTGATGATTTCGACCTGTTGCACGATGACATCTGGCTGGAGCAGGATAGCTATGAACAGGCCGAAAGAGAACTTTTGGAGCAAGCCTGCGAAATAGCCATCCAAAAAGCCGGAGTGACCAAAGAAGCTATTCAGTTTTTTCTCAGCGGTGATCTGATCAATCAGATCATTCCCAGCAGCTTTACCGCCCGCAGCTTGGGGGTGCCTTTTCTGGGCGTCTACGGCGCCTGCTCCAGCTCCATCGAGGGTCTGTCCCTGGCCTCGCTGATAGTAGAGAGCGGCTTTGCCCTCAATGCCTTGATCGCCACCTCCAGTCATAACGCCGCGGCGGAAAAACAATACCGCTATCCCACTGAATATGGCTCCCAGAAACCGCCCACCGCCCAGTGGACTGTCACCGGCGCCGGAGCTGCCATCGTGGCCAAGCAGGGTCAGGGACCGCGGGTCGTAGCGTCGACCATTGGCCGGGTGATTGACTTAGGGGTTTCCGACCCGTTCAACATGGGAGCGGCCATGGCGCCGGCAGCAGTGGACACCATTGAATCTCACTTCCGTGATTTAGGAATTACCCCGTCTCACTATGACCTGATTGCCACCGGCGATTTAGGCCAGGTGGGCCACCGCATCGCCAGTGATTTGCTCACCCAGCGCGGGCTTGTTATTCCGGAAGAAAAGCTGACCGACTGCGGCCTTTTAATGTACAGGGAAGATCAGCAGGTTTTAGCCGGCGCCAGCGGTTGCGCCTGTGTCGCTACCACCACGTTTGGCCATTTGTTAAACCGCATGCGCCGGGGAGAACTGAACCGGATTCTGGTTATCGCCACCGGGGCCCTGCTCTCCCCTATGTCTTATCAACAAAAAGAAACCATCCCCTGCATCGCCCATGCGGTGTCCATAGAACGATAACAAGGGAGGTCTTAGCGTGGAAAAATTTATTTTGGCGTTTGTCGTCGGCGGCGCAATCTGCGTGTTGGGGCAACTCCTGATGGACGGATTGAAATTGACCCCGGCCCATACCATGGTCACACTGGTGGTATCCGGCGCCATATTGGGAGGATTCGGATTGTATGACCAGCTGATTCAGTTTGCCGGCGCCGGGGCTTCCGTTCCGATCAGCAGCTTTGGCAATTCACTGGTCAAAGGCGCCCTGCAGGAGGCCGAAAGAACCGGCATCATCGGGGTATTGACCGGTATCTTCAAAATCACCAGCAGCGGCATCTCAGCGGCGATTATTTTCGGTTTTCTAGCGGCTCTCCTGTTTAAACCGAAGGGATAATACAAATCCTGCAAAGCAAGAAACTTTGCAGGATTTGTGCTTTTATCGCAGATTTTCCGCTGCTACTTGCGCCGACTATGTAATTCTTTCAGCAGTTCGGCCGGAGTTAGATTGTGATAGGACAGCAATACCAGGCAGTGATACCACAAATCCGCCATTTCGTATAATATTTCATTTTCATCCTGATTTTTGGAGGCTATGATGGTTTCAGCCGCTTCTTCGCCGACTTTTTTCAGGATCTTATCCTGTCCCTTATCAAACAGATAATTGGTATAAGAACCTTCTTTGCGGTTTGTTTTACGGTCGGTAATGACCCCATAGAGTTCATTCAGAATGACCGCCGGGGTAAAGTCGCTGACAGCAGCCGGCTCAAGGTTGGTTTGCTCCGGGACATACAGTTTCCGGCTGAAGCAGGAGTAACTGCCTTCATGGCAGGCCACTCCCACTTGCTCTACCTTGACCAGCAGCGTGTCGGCATCACAATCAAAATAGATTTCACGGACTTTTTGGATATGGCCGGAGGTTTCGCCTTTATTCCATAAACGTTGGCGGCTGCGACTGTAAAACCAAGTCAATCCGGTAGCTATGGTTTTCTCAAGGGATTCCTGATTCATATAGGCCAGCATCAGCACAGCGCCCGTGTGCGCATCCTGAATCACAGCCGGCATCAGGCCGTTTGCGTCAAATTTCAGGTTTTTCAGGTCCAGGTTCATAATCTGACCTCCACCTTTCGCTGTTTCAGATATTCTTTCACGGCTTTAATCGTAAACTGACTGTAGTGGAACACCGAGGCGGCCAGTACTGCGTCGGCCTTGCCATCGGTCAGGGCTTCATAAAAATGTTCCAGACAGCCGGCGCCGCCGGAGGCGATAACCGGTACAGACACGGCTTCGGCCACCGCCCGGGTCAGAGGAATATCGTAGCCGTCTTTGGTGCCGTCCCGGTCCATGCTGGTCAGCAGGATTTCGCCGGCTCCCAGGGCCGTGGCCTTTTGCACCCACGTCAGCACGTCCATGCCGGTGGGAATCCTGCCGCCGTTGATACAGACCTCCCAATGGCCGGGTCCGGCCTGACGGGCGTCAACCGCCAGCACCATGCACTGACGGCCGAATCGCCTGGCGCCTTCCGCCAACAAAAGCGGGTTGTTCACCGCCGCGGTATTCAGTGAAACTTTATCGGCTCCCGCCTGGAGCATCTTGCGGATATCCTCAGCGGTGCGAATGCCGCCGCCTACGGTAAAGGGAATAAAAACCTGAGAGGCAGTGCGTTCTACCACATCCACCATAGTATTTCTCTGTTCCTCCGAGGCGGTAATATCCAAAAAGATCAATTCGTCGGCCAATTCCCGGTCATACACCGCCGCCATCTCCACGGGGTCGCCGGCGTCTCTCAGGCCGACAAAATTGGTTCCCTTAACCACCCTGCCGTCCTTTACATCCAGGCAGGGAATAATGCGTTTGGTAAACAACTCTATACCCCTCCCCGAATTTGCCGCAATGCTTCTTTTAACGAAAGCGTCCCGGTATATAAAGCTTTGCCGATAATCACTCCCTCGATCCCGGCGGGAGCTTTTTGCAGGACCAAAATATCCCTCATATCCCGGACGCCGCCGGAGGCGATAACCGGTATGCCGGCGGCGCGGGCGATTTCGCAGGTCTCAGGCAGATTTACCCCGGCCAGGGTTCCATCCCGGCCAATGTCGGTATAAATAAGCCGCCGGACCCCAACTGCCGCCATTTTTTTTGCCAGATCAACCGCAGCCACTCCGCTGCTCTCGACCCATCCTTCCACCGCAACCCGGCCCTGTCTGGCATCGATGCCGACCACAATCCGTTCGTCGTACTGTCGGCAGGCGGCCTCCACCAGTGCGGGATTTTTCACCGCCGCCGAGCCCAGGATGACTCTGGCCACACCCAGCGATAGCAATGCCTCGATGCTTTGAAGGGTACGAATGCCGCCGCCTACCTGCACCGGCAGACCGCTTTTTCTTACAATGGCGGCAATGATTTCCTCATGGACCGGGGTTCCGGCCACAGCCCCATCCAGGTCCACTACATGCAAATATTCAGCCCCGGCAGCTGTCCATTGCAGCGCCATCGCCACCGGATCCCCGGCAAAAACGGTCTCCCGGTCAAACCTGCCTTCAGTTAATCTGACACATTTCCCCCCGCGTATATCAATCGCCGGAAATAAGATCATATTGTCACCCGCTTCAAGGGGACGGTTCTTTCGAACCGTCCCGGTATTATATGTTATCTATAAAGTTTTTGAGGATTTTCAGGCCGGTGGCGCTGGATTTTTCCGGATGGAATTGAACGGCCTGAATGGTGTCCTTTCCCACCGCCGCCGTCACCGTTCCGCCGTAAACAGCGGCAGCGGTGATGATGGACGGGTCGGCGGGCACGGCATGATAGCTGTGCACAAAATAGACGCAGGGAGATTCCCCCAGTCCGACAAACAAGGGACTGCCGCTGCTCAGGGACAGGCTGTTCCAGCCCATATGGGGCACCTTTAATCCGGGGGCCTCAATGTTTTTTACCAAACCCGGAAAAATGCCCAACCCGGGTATGCCAGGGTCCTCCTCGCTGCCTTCAAACAACATTTGCAGTCCCAGGCAAATACCGAGAAAAGGGGTTCCCCGGTCAATCACCCGGCGAATGGTATCTATCAGGCCGAACCTGCCCAGATTGGCCATGCAGTCGCCAAAGGCCCCGACTCCCGGCAAGACAACTTTACCGGCCTGCAGGATGGCATTAGGACTGCCGGTAACTTCCGCCCGAACTCCCAGGCCGGTAAAGGCTTTTGCCACGCTGCCCAGGTTACCCATACCGTAGTCGATGATGGCAATATCAGCCTTGCTGTTCATAACGCGCCTCCCTGCTAAAGTATTCCTTTCGTGGATAATACTCCCCGGATTCTCTCGTCCTTCCGGCTGGCTTTGTCCAGAGCCCGGCCCAGAGCCTTGAACACCGCCTCCAGGATGTGATGAGTATTCTTGCCGGCCAGCAGCCGTACATGCAGGGTCACACCGGCATGTACGGCAAAGGCCCGCAGGAACTCCTCGGCCAGCTCAGTGTCAAACTCACCCACTTTCTGGGCAGGCAAAGGGACCTCGTAAACCAGATAGGGGCGGCCGCTGATATCGAGGGAAACCGTGGCCAGGGCTTCATCCATAGGAACAAAAGCTGTGCCGTAGCGGCGGATGCCCTGCTTATCCCCCAGGGCGGCGGCAAAGGCCTGCCCTAAGACAATGCCGACATCCTCCACCGTATGATGGGCATCTACCTGCATATCCCCTTTGGCCTCCAGTGTCAAATCGAACAGACCGTGACGGGTCCAAAGCGTCAGCATATGATCGAAAAATCCCACGCCGGTTTGGATAGCAGCCGTTCCGGCGCCGTCCAGATTTAGGACGGCTGCGATTGCCGTTTCGGCTGTTTTTCGTTCTATATCAGCGAGTCTCACCATAGGAATCTCCTTTCGGGAATCCTGCGCCGCCGCTTGGTTCCCGGGTCTTATGATACCGTTCCAATATATTCATAGCCAAATTATTTTCTATTCTGGTTCCCACCGTAATCCGGAAGCATCCCTCCAGTCCCTGATAATCGCTGAAGTCCCGGATACCGACACTCTGAGCGGCGAACATTTCCCGCAAGGCGGCAGGTTGCTCTACCCGGATCAGCAAAAAGTTGGTTTTGGAGGGGTAAACCTGAACAGTTGATAAATGTCCCAAACTGTCAGTCATCCGCTCCCTTTCGGCTATCGTCAGGGCAATGTCGGCGGCAAAAGCCTGCCGCGTCTCCCAGACAGCTGTAGCAGCCGCTAAAGACAGCGCATTCATATGATAAGGCAATTGGGCTTTGATCACTGCCGCCACAATATCCGCCGCCGCCAGCATATAGCCTGCCCGGACCCCGGCCAGGCCGTAGGCCTTGGAAAAGGTACGGGTAATAATCAGGTTGGGAAACTGAGGCAACAGGTCACTGACCGATTGGCCGCAATATTCATAATAGGCCTCATCCACTACCACCGGACAGGTAGCAGCTGCCAGTACGGTCCGGATGTCAGTCGATTGCATCACGTTGCCGGTGGGATTGTTGGGATTGCAGAGAATAACCAAACCGGCCTGTTCACTCTGAGCAGCGCCAATGACTTTTTCCATATTCGGGCTAAAATCCGCTTCCAGGGGAATAGCGAAGGCCGGACTGTCTGACAGTTTGGCATACACGGAATACATGGAAAAAGACGGGGTGGGGTAGATGATTTTTCGACCCTCTCCTCCAAACACAGTGCAGATCACTGCCAGCAGCTCACTGGACCCGTTTCCCAGCAGCACATTGCCTCCGTCCAGCCCAAATGCGGCCCCGATTTTTTGCCGCAATTCCGTTGCGCCGCTGTCGGGATAGCGGTTGAAATCCAGGCCCGCCAGACGGTTTAAAACTTGCTCTTTCACCGCAGAAGGCAGATTCTCCGGCCGTTCGTTGGCGTCTAGTCTGACGCGCCATTGAGTTTCTGCGGTGCTGTAGGGTTTTAGTTGGCTGATGTTCTCACGAATTTTTTTCACTCTCATCTTCCCTCCTCATGCGCACGGCATTGGCATGGGCCCCAAGCCCTTCGGCGTCAGCCAGCCGGATGATATGTTCGCCGGCAGCCGCCAGCGCCTCTTTGGTATAGGCGACAATACTGGTCCGCTTCATGAAGCTCTCCACATTCAGCACCGAATAAAACCTGGCAGTGCCGCCCGTAGGCAGCACATGATTGGGGCCGGCCAGATAATCGCCCAGAGGTTCAGGCGAATAAGGGCCTAAAAACACTGCACCGGCATGACGGACCAAAGGCAACAGGGAGAAGGGCTCCGCCGTGAGGAGCTCCAGATGTTCCGGCGCCGCTAGATTGGCTACCTCCATGGCCTGAGCCATATCTGCTACGGTAATGATCATGCCGTTGGCCGCCAGCGACGCCGCCGCAATGTCCCGCCGGGGCAAAAGAGCCAGCTGCCGGTCCAGTTCCTTCTCTACCCGGGCCGCCAGTTCGGGACTTTCAGTGGCCAGAATCGAGGAAGCCAGTTCATCATGTTCAGCCTGGCTTAACAGATCCGCCGCCACATAACGCGGATCAGCGGTCCGGTCGGCTACGATCAGAATTTCGCTGGGACCGGCCAGCATATCGATATCACAAAAGCCATATACGGCTTTCTTCGCCAGGGTAACGAAAATATTGCCCGGCCCGGTAATCTTATCCACCCGGCCGATTGTTTCGGTGCCAAAGGCCAGGGCAGCCACGGCCTGGGCGCCGCCCAGTCTGTATACCTTGTGCACACCGGCCTGGCGGGCCGCATACAGTACATAAGGATTGACACTGCCGTCACGGGCAGGCGGCACGGCCATGATGATTTCCCGTACGCCGGCTACGGTGGCCGGCACAGCGTTCATAATCACTGAGGAGGGGTAGCTGGCCTTACCCCCGGGTACATAGATGCCCACCCGTTCCAGGGGCAGGCAGGCCTGTCCCTGCATGGCGCCGTGGTCCCGATAGGTCAGCCAGGTCCTGGGCAGCTGTTCCCGGTGGAAGCGCCGGACATTTTCAATCGCCAGATTGATGGATTCTTTCAGTTGGTCGTCCACCTGAGATTCTACCGCCGCGAATTCTCCTTGGCTGATTTCTAAGGTCTCCGGGGTAAGCTCTACCCCGTCGATCAACCGGGTATAGCGGATGAGCGCCTCATTGCCCGCCGATCGCACATCTTCAATAATCTGCGCCACTACCTGAGAAGCAGTCATTTCCCGTCCAAACATGGCCTCCATTCTTTTTTCAGCCGCTGCCGGCAGCCGTACAAGATCAAAGGGCGGTTTCCGCAGCAAATTCGCTAATTCCTGTTGGTCCATGCCGACCGCATCAAACCTTCGCATCAGGGCACCCACTTTCCAGTTTTTCCTTCAGTTGACCCAGCAGCCGGTTAATCCGCGCGGATTTCATCTTGAAGCTCACCCGGTTGGCGATAAACCGCGCCGTAGCAGGATGGATCTCGGCCACCTCCACCAGATTATTCTCCCGCAACGTCCTTCCTGTCTCCACCAGATCCACGATGATTTCGGCCAATCCCACCATGGGAGCCAGTTCAATAGAGCCATTGAGTTTGATAATTTCCACCTGGATACCCTGGCTGTGGAAGAACCCTTGGGCAATCCGGGGATATTTTGTCGCCACTCGCATGTGAGCGTAATCGCTGAGTTTTTCCCGCTGCAAGGACTGGGGAACTGCCACCATCATGCGGCAAAAGCCGAATTTCAGGTCCATCAGCTCATAGACATCTTTACTGTCTTCCAGCAGTACATCCTTGCCGATGATGCCGATGTCAGCCGCGCCGTATTCCACATAAGTCGGCAGATCCGCCGGCTTGGTGATGATGAAGTGCATCTTGCCTGTCTCATTGGTGATGACCAGCTTGCGGGAATTCTCCCTGAGATCCTCCGGTGCATACCCCAGCTCCATCAGCATTTTCGCCGCCGGTCCGAATAATTTGCCTTTGGGTAGAGCCACCGTTATGTAATTCATATCACTGGCTGTCATTTTACTCTCCTATTATTTCTTTAATTAGTTAAAGTATTAATATGCTAATATAATAGCATTGTTCTTATAAACCGTCAATCTGATTTTTGCTTAAAATGGTACCGATGGAATTCAAAAACCAAATGTAGGAATTTTAAATTGCATGTCGAATAATTCATAAGGAACAATGAGTCTAAGGGGGTTCATACTGATGCCCGCATTGAATGTCCTTTTCCTTAATCCTTTAGCCGAACGTCATACCCAGACCATTACCAACATGATCCCTGATACCAGCGTGATAAGCTGCGATTTGGCGCACGCGCCGGAATACATAGAAAACACGGATATTCTGGTAGCTTGGGGATTTGCGGATATTCGCCGGTTATACCTTGCTGCGCCCAAACTGAAATGGGTGCACGCTCTAAGCGCAGGAGTGGAAAATCTGGTATTCCCGGAAATCCAGCAAAGCAATACCATTCTGACGAATTCCCGCGGCATACATGGCATACCCGTTTCCGAGCATGTTTTTGCTTTCATGCTGGCCTTTACCCGCGGCTTCAATCTTTTCATCCGCCAGCAGCAGCAGCATATTTGGAAACGGGTAGAGCCTCAGGAGATCCACGAAAAGACCATCGGGATCGTAGGCCTGGGTAGCATCGGCCGGGAAATCGCCAAAAGGGCCAAAGGCCTGGGCATGCACGTGTTAGCCACCAAACGCACCGCAACCACCGAGATCTTTGTGGACAAAATGTATCCGGCCGAACGGATGAATGAAATGCTGTCCCAATGCGATTTCGTTGTCGTGACCCTGCCATTAACCGAAGATACCAAAGGGTTATTCCGGCTGGAACAGTTTAGCGCTATGAAACGGACGGCCTACTTTATCAACATTGCCCGCGGCGCGGTGGTATGCCAGCCCGACCTGGCGGACGCCCTGGAACAGGGTCTGATTCAGGGGGCAGGGCTGGATGTGTTCGAGCATGAACCACTGCCGGCCGAAAGCCCTCTCTGGGACATGTCCAACGTCATTATCACGCCCCATGTGGCCGCTCTGTCTCCCCATTATCTGGACCGGGCCGTCAAACTTTTTGCCGATAATTTACTGCGCTACGTTAATGACCGGGAGATGTTCAATGTAATTGACAAGGTTAAGGGTTATTAAAAGGGGCCGTTGGAAAAGAATACTGCCACTAGCTATCGCTCTGGTAATTAAGATAATACCCTCAAGTATACTGGAGGCATGCCGGGAAGAAGCAAGAAACAATCCTCCGGCTGGCAAACCAAAAATTTGGCTAGCAGCCTATGTAATTATAGTGATGTGGCTTATGGCGCTGTACGCCTTGTACACAATAAACCATTAAATAAACAGGCCGTCGAAAACTCCCCATCCAAGGAGAATCTTTCGACGGCCTGACTTTTTCTGCGGCTCCCCTAGCCAAAATAGCGCAGGGCGGCATACCCTTTTGTCTCTTGCTGTTCCTGGGCCTGACTCTGAGTCGCGGACGCCATGGCCAATTCTACGGTGCGGCCGGCCCGGCGAAGTTTTCCAGCCTCGCTGATAGCTTGATCCATTTTATTCTCGGCCCAAGCGATATAAAAATCCTTTGCCGCGGTTGGCATTGCCATTCCCTGCCGCTCCCGGGCCAGCATGACCCTCTCAATGCCCAGGGCAAAGCCGGTAGCCGGAAGGTTGACCCCAAAGTCAGAGGCCATGTTATCATAGCGTCCGCCGCCGCATAATGGGAACCCAAGCCCCGGCGTATAGCCTTCAAATACCATACCGGTGTAGTAGTCAAAATCCCGGATGATGCCTAAGTCAAAATTCACATTTTCATTTAATTCATAATGCTTTAACTGCTGATAAATATAGTCCAAGTTCTCCAGGGCCCCGCGGGCTGTTTGATTCTTCACCATTTTGTAGCCCTGGTCCAGGATCTCTTCTTTCCCGCTCATCAACGGTATTTTGCGCAATATTTCCCCTGCGGCCTGGCTCAGCCCGCTGCGGGCGATAAGCGTGTCAAGACCCACCAGATCCCGCTTCAACATGGCCTTTTTGACCAGCAGGCGTTCTTTGGCGGTCAGATCGAATTCAGCCATCACACCGTTGATAAAGTCCACCTGTCCCAACCCGATTTGAAAGTTTTGCAAGCCGGCCTGCTGTAGGCCAGTAACCGCCAGGGCAATTACTTCGGCGTCAGCCGCCGGTTGCCGGGCCCCCATCAATTCCACCCCTGCCTGGTAAAATTCGCACTGCCGGCCGGTTTGAGCCTGTTCCTGGCGAAATACATTGGCCAGATAAAACAGGCGCAAGGGCATTGGGCTCTCCTGCAGACGAGCGGCGGCGACCCTGGCGATGGGAGTAGTCATATCCGACCGCAGCGCCAGGATCTGATTATTGCGGTCAAAAAATTTAAAAGCATTTTCGCTTAACTCGCCGCCGGCCCCGGTGGTTAATGTTTCGTAATACTCCATGGTGGGAGTGACCACTTCCTCATAACCCCAGACAGTAAACAATCGAGCCAGCTGGCCCTCCAAAAGCCGTTTGCCATGAGCCTGCTGCGGCAAAAAATCCCTGGTCCCGTATGGAATTTGCGGTACATAATCCTTCCGGTTTGTCAATTCTACTCCTCCCCACATTTCTGTTGCAAAATTATCTGTAGCCCCGGACCGTTCAAAAAGGCCCAGATGCCAGGCCCGCCCACAGGAGGCTGAAGTGACGCAGCTGGTCCTTTTCAACGGTCCTCCCCTAATCGCTCCAGTACTATCTTATATCCGTCCGCTCCATAGTACAAACACCGCTTCACCCGGCTGATCGTAGCAGTGCTGGCGCCTGTCCTCGCCACAATTTCATCATAGGTATGACGCG
Source organism: Acetonema longum DSM 6540 (assembly GCF_000219125.1). Classification (NCBI taxonomy): domain Bacteria; kingdom Bacillati; phylum Bacillota; class Negativicutes; family Acetonemataceae; genus Acetonema; species Acetonema longum. Next base: position 76,149 of record NZ_AFGF01000017.1, on the reverse strand, counting down.
CTTCCAGCATCCGGGCTACTTCCAGGCGCTGTGAAAGTGCCTTGAGCTCCCCGATGGTGGAGATATCCTCAAAGAACTGATAGCATTCTTCCTCGCTTTTTAATAACAGCACCGCGCGCATAAGCTGATCCGTTAACTCGTCTTTGAGTTTTGGATTGATCGCCACTGACTGCTCCCCCTTTTCATTCTGTCTTAATTTTTAGTTCGCCACTTACCTTTCCTTTCCTGCTTTACTCCTTTTATTCTTTACCGGATAAAATCAAAAAAATAAGGAATCGATCAATTCGGAATATAACTTTATTTGCCGTCCTATTGACAGACTTTCGCCAACATGCTACTATATATTTCATCAACTATAACTATATATGTTTAAGATTTCATCAAGAGTTGGCTGAGGGACTGGCCCGATGACGCCGCGGCAACCATCGCATTTTGCGAAACGGTGCCAATTCCATCAGGATTTTTCCTGACAGATGAAAGAGATGGCGTGATCACCCCTCTTCGTCTGCTATACGAAGAGGGGTTCTTAAATTTTTTCGGAAGGAGTCAATTAAAATGCCAAAAGACCTCATGATCGCCATGAGCGACCTTGAAAAGACCTATAGCAGCGCCAGAGGCAATGTACATGCGATACAAGGCGTCAGCCTGAGTGTAACCCGGGGCGAAATCTTCGGAATCATTGGCAAAAGCGGCGCCGGCAAAAGCACCCTGATCCGCTGCATCAATATGCTGGAAAGACCCACCCAGGGGTCAGTTCTGGTGGACGGTCAGGAAATGACTGTCCTGCCGGAAGAGGAGCTGCGGCAAGTCCGCAAAAAAATCGGTATGATCTTTCAGCACTTCAACCTGCTGACCTCCCGCACTGTTTACGATAACGTGGCCTTTCCCCTGGAACTGGCCGGCTGGAACAAATCCCAGATCCGTGAGGCAGTGATGCCGCTCTTAGAGCTGGTAGGGCTGGCCGATAAAAAAGATCAGTATCCGGCGCAGCTAAGCGGCGGCCAGAAGCAACGGGTGGGCATCGCCCGGGCGTGCCAACAAACCGAAAGTGCTGCTGTGCGACGAAGCCACCTCAGCCCTGGATCCGCAAACCACCAAATCAATTTTGGAACTGCTGAGGGATATCAATCGCAAGCTGGGATTGACCATTGTCCTGATTACCCATGAGATGCAGGTCATCAAAAAAATCTGCGATCGGGTGGCAGTCATCGACAACGGCAAGATCATCGAACAAGGGCCGGTTCTGGATTTGTTCGCCAAACCCCAGGCACCCATCACCCGGGAGTTCATCCGGACCATTGTCAATTACGACCTGCCTGACTTCTTTCAGAATACCGCTTTCTCCGCCAAGCCGCTGCCAGACGGCAATCTGGTCATCCGTATCTCATTCATCGGCCAGGCGGCCCAGGAGCCGGTCATTGCCAGCGTCATCCGCCGCTTTAATGTGGATGCCAGCATCCTGTTCGGCAATATTGACCATATTCAACACACTACTTTCGGCACTCTTTTGCTGGAAATATCTGGGGAGCAAACTTCCCTGGATAATGCCCTCCAGTATCTGAAAGCCCGTGATTTAGGAATTGAGGTGATTGGCTATGTCGCAAGAACTAATCGTGCTATTGGCTGAGTCTCTTTGGGAAACCTGCTATATGGTGGGTGTATCCGCACTGGCGTCCGCTATCCTTGGCCTGCCCCTGGGCGTGATTCTGGTGGCTACCGACAAGGGCCATATTCTGGAGAACCTTTATATCAACCGCATCTTAGGCGCGATTGCCAACGCTGCCCGTTCCACACCGTTTATCATCCTGATGGTAGCCATCATCCCCCTGACCCGCCTGATCGTGGGCACATCCATCGGCACTGAAGCCGCCATTGTACCGCTAAGTATAGCCGCTATTCCCTTTGTCGGCCGGATCGTCGAATCATCCCTGCGGGAAGTGGACCATGGCGTGGTGGAAGCCGCCCAGGCTATGGGAGCCTCGCCTCGGCAGATTATCTTTAAAGTATTGATTCCGGAAGCACTGCCCTCCATTATTCTCGGGCTGACCATCACCGTCATCAGCCTGATCGGCTACTCGGCCATGGCCGGGGCCATCGGCGGCGGCGGCCTGGGAGACCTGGCCATCCGCTATGGATATCAGCGTTTTCGCGCCGATATCATGCTGATCACCGTAATAATTCTCATCGCCCAGGTACAGATTGTTCAGTCCTGCGGGGATTACCTGGCACGACGCTTAGATAAACGATAAATGTTAAGGAGGTTTACCCATGAAAAAGCTTGCTCTCATTCTTACCCTTCTCTTCTCCCTGTCCCTTCTGGCTGCCGGCTGCGGCGGCACTAAACAGGAAACACAGACAGATAAACCCCTAAAAGTAGGCGTTACCGCCGGTCCTCACGCCGAAATCATGGAAATGGTAAAGAAGGTCGCCGAAAAAGACGGTCTCAAGATCCAGATCGTCGAGTTCAACGACTATGTTCAGCCCAATGTGGCTCTGCATCAGGGAGATATTGACGTAAACAGCTATCAGCATCAGCCGTATTTGGATAATATGATCAAAGACCGTCAGTATGATATCACCAGCGTGGCTAAAACCGTTATCTTCCCGATGGGACTGTATTCGCAAAAAGTCAAAAGCATCGTCGAGGTCAAAAGCGGCGCTGTAGTGGCCATTCCCAACGATCCCACCAACGGCGGCAGAGCTCTGCTGCTTTTGGAATCACAGGGCCTGATTAAATTGAAATCGGGCGCCGGCATTCTGGTCAGCGTGGCCGATATTGCCGAAAATCCGAAAAATATCAAAATCCGTGAGCTGGATGCGGCTCAAATCCCCCGCTCTCTGGCGGATATGGACCTGGCAGCCGTTAATACCAACTACGCCATGACTGCCGGCTTAGTACCGACCAAAGACGCCCTGGCTCTGGAAGACGGCAATTCTCCTTACGCCAACATCGTTGCCGTTCAGTCCAAGAACAAAGACAATCCTGCCGTACAAAAACTGCTCAAAGCTTATCAAACTGACGAAGTGAAAAAATTTATCCAGGAACATTTCAAAGGTTCCGTATTGGTTGCCTGGTAAGCGAACCGGATTGATATAAAACAGAATAAAGAGGCCGCAAAGGGTTTTTCCACTCTGTGCGGCCTCCGGTTTTGATTGCGCCAGCGTTTTTTTGTTAAACAACAAATCATGTATTTATGTATGTAAACATATATAAATACATAAATTGATAAATCAGAATATACTTTACACATTCATTAGAAAGTCAGCCAATTTGAGCAGGATTTCCCCTGGTGGCGTCGTAATTGTTCAACAGCAGAAACGGTTTCAGTAATGAACCCAGCGTTTCAGCGGGAAAATTGGCTGCCAGCATAGCAAACAGCATCCGCTTTCCCCCCAAATGATACTATACGGAGGTGAGAAAATGGCGTTGAAAATTATCGAAAAACGTTGTAAAGGTTGCGGCATATGTGTTACATTTTGTCCTAAACAGGTACTGGGACTGAGTGAGCTTGAAAAAGTAATCGTCCTTGATGAAAGCAAATGCATTAGCTGTAAGCAATGTGAAATGCGGTGTCCCGATTATGCGATTTTTGTAGAGAAGAAGTAGAGAAGACTTAAGGAGTGGATATAGAGTGGCAAAAGTTCTTCTTATGCAAGGGAACCAAGCCTGTGCCGAGGGCGCTATCGCAGCAGGTGTCAAGTTTTTTGCCGGATACCCCATCACCCCGTCCACGGAAATTGCGGAGTCTCTGGCCAAACGCCTGCCGCAGGTTGGCGGGAAATTCATCCAAATGGAAGATGAAATCGCCAGTATGGCGGCAATCATCGGCGCTTCCCTGACAGGGAAAAAAGTTTTAACCGCAACCAGCGGCCCCGGGTTTTCGTTAAAGCAGGAATTGATCGGCTATGCGGCCATTACCGAGACCCCTGTAGTCATTGCCAACGTACAGCGGGTGGGTCCCAGCACCGGACAGCCTACCGCCGCCGCTCAAGGCGATGTGATGCAGGCCCGCTGGGGTACCCATGGTGATCATCCGATCATCGCCCTGACGCCGGCCAGTGTGCCTGAATGTTTTTCCCTCACAATCAAAGCCTATGAAATGTCGGAGAAATACCGCGTACCGGTCATTTTCCTGATGGACGAGGTAATCGGCCACATGCGGGAAAAGATTGAGCTTCCTGACTATAGTGAGGTAAAGCAGCCTTGCCGTAAAGCCCCCGCCGCTCCCAGCGCCGACTACCAGGCCTACAAGCCTGACCAGGACTTGGTGCCGCCCATGGCTGCCTTTGGGCAAGGCTACCGGTATCACGTAACCGGCCTGGTCCATGACGAAACCGGCTTCCCCAACGGTTCCCCGGCTGCTACCGCAAAGTTGCTGAAACGATTGCATGAAAAAATTGAAAACCATCTGGATGATATCGTCCTCTATGAGGAATATCGCCTGGAAGACGCCGATACCGCCATCATAGCCTACGGCGGAACGGCCCGTTCGGCTTACGCCGCCATTGACATGGCCCGGGAGCAGGGAATCAAGGCCGGCATGTTCCGCATGATTACCATGTGGCCTTTCCCTGACAAACAGATTGCCAAACTGGCGACGAAAGTAAAAAACATCGTGGTTGCCGAAATGAATTACGGCCAGGTTGTGGGAGAAGTAAAACGGGTTGTGGAAGGCAAGGCTCCAGTGAAGCTGGTGGCCAAGTACGATTCCGATCCGATTTCGCCCAAGGAACTGCTGCAGGTTTTAGGGGGCCGTTGAAACAGGCCCGTCTGCCTCGTTGCAACAGATTCCCATTCCGAAAAAAATCAGGAGGCGTGTTATGGCTATAGAACAAATGGAAAAACTCGTTGAGAAATATTTCCGGCCCCGCCTGCCGCATATCTGGTGCCCTGGCTGCGGCAACGGCATTGTGACCGGCGCGATCGTAAAGGCTATTGATAAGTTGGGACTCAACCAAGATGAAACCGTCATTGTGTCCGGCATCGGCTGTTCCTCACGGGCATCCGGTTACCTGAATTTCGACACAGTACACAGCGCCCATGGCCGGGCTCTGCCGGTGGCCACCGGCGTCAAGCTGTCCGAACCAAGACTGAATGTGATCGTAGTCACAGGCGACGGCGACAGCACCGCTATCGGCGGCAACCATTTCATTCACGCTGCCCGTCGCAATATCAACCTGACGGTGGTCTTGTACAATAACAATATTTACGGCATGACCGGCGGACAATACTCCCCCTTGACCCCCTCCCACAGCATCGCTACCACCGCTCCTTACGGCACTCTGGAGCGTCCTTTCGATGTTCCGGAGTTGGCCAAGGCTGCCGGAGCCACTTTCGTCGCCCGGAGTACCGCCTTTCACACCCAGCTGCTAGTAGATGTCATTGCCCAGGGCATTGCCCATGACGGCTTCTCTCTGATCGAAGCCGTGACTCAATGCCCGATCTATAACGGACGCCAGAACAAATTGGGCGACGCTCCAACCATGATGAAATGGCAACGGGATCATGCGGTGAATGTGGAAGCCGCAAAAAAAATGACTCCGGAACAATTGGCCGGCAAATTCCTCATCGGTGTGCTTCATAAATCGGAAGCTCCTGAGTATACCAAACAGTATGATGATCTGGTCATTGCCAATGCGCAGAAAGGAGCTAAGTAATTATGATGGAATTACGCTTATCCGGTTCAGGCGGTCAGGGCCTGATTCTCATCGGCATTATTTTGGCGGAAGCTGCGCTCCTGGACAACAAACTGGCCATCCAGTCCCAGTCTTACGGCCCGGAAGCCCGCGGCGGCGCCAGCAAAGCCGAAGTTATCATTTCGGAAAAACCGATTCATTATCCGAAAGTAACTGAGCCGGACCTGGTCCTGGCCATGAGCCAGGAAGCCACCAATAAATACGCCACTGATCTGAAAACCGGCGGCACTCTCATCATCGATACCACCTTTGTCAAGGACGTGCCGGCCCATGCCAAAAACGTTCTAAAACTCCCCATCACCAAAGTGGCTCACGAGCAACTCGGCAAAGCCCTGTTCGCCAATATCGTGGCCCTGGGCGCCATTGTATCCCTGACCAAAGCGGTTTCAGTGGAAGCAGTAACCAAAGCCGTCCTCCATCGGGTTCCCCAGGGAACCGAGGAAATCAACAAAAAGGCTTTGGAACTGGGTATGGGGTTAATAAAATAAGGCAGTAACTACAGGACCCTAAAATAAACCGGGGTATCACACGCGTTTTTTCCAACGTTTGCGATACCCCGGTTTCCTTTTTATTTTTTATTGTTTCCACAGAGATAGCGGCTTGGCTCCTGCTTCCCAGCCGGGAAAAATCGCCTGATATTTCGTCAGTCTGAAATGCCGGCGGAAGATTTCGGCTAATATTGCCCGGAAATCAGTAGTCACAGGCAACGCCTGTCCTTCTGCCAAATTGTCCGGTGCCAGTTCCGGAATCTGTCCGTAAACCCGGCCTCCGGCGACCTGGGTTCCCAGCAGAAATGAACAGGAACCTCGCCCGTGGTCAGTTCCGCCGGACTCATTTTCCTGAACAGTCCGGCCAAATTCAGTCAGGGTGGCTAATACTACCGATTGTTGCCGGGCACCGATATCCTGCCAGAATCCGGCCATACCTAATGCCAGTTCATAGGCCTGACGGGCAAACGGTCCGTTGGCGGTCCCCTGCCGAATATGGGTATCCCACCCTTCCAGCTCAACAAAGGCAAACCTCACGCCTGCGTCAGCCTTGATCAGCATGGCCAGCTGCCGCATAGCCCGGCCAAAGGCGGTGTTGGGATAGAGAATTCCCGTTTCCGGTAACAGGGATTGCTGCTGTACTGCCGCCAGTTTCTCGACAACTGCCTGAATTTCAGCGGCCGTTGCCTGCAGAGTCGGATAGTCGCTCTGCTGATACATGGACTGGAGACTTTGGGCCAGCCGGGCGTTATCTTCTCTCAGAAGCCCCAGCCGGTAGGAAAAATCCCTAATATTGGCCATAGCTGCAGCCGGCCTCTCTCCCCGCATGATCAGCGGCAAAATATGAGTCAGGGACACCAGGCTTAAGGGCTTGTTTCCGCCTAATAAAGCGTCGGCCCGGTTCAGCCAGCCGCTCTTGCTGTGTTTGCTGCCGGGTGTACCGGCTTCCAGATAATACTGGGCATCAGAATGAAAGCGGGAAGGATCCGGTGAGCCAACGCCGTGAATCATCGCCAGTTGTCCTGCCTGATACAAGGGCAGCAAGGGGGCCAGGGACGGATGCAGCCCGAACTGCCCATCCAGTGCCAGCATGCTTCCGGTCATAGCCAGCGTCGGCCGGCAACCGGTCAGATAGCGGTCGTTCAGCGGCGCCGCCGCCATAAGTCCGTCCATCCCGCCTTTTAGCGAAAGAATCACCAGCGTGTTAGACTCTGCCGGTCTGCCAAAGGAAGCAGCGGCGGCGTTGCCATATTCTCCCCCGGCCAGCAGCGCGATAAGGCCGGCCGTGGTTTGCAGAAACTGCCGACGTGTCAACAGCATAAAGTCCTCCTTTCAAACCCTGGAAGTCTGTGCCCAATTCATCTATGGCCTCGAATCCGGGACCGTTCAAAAAGGTCCAGATGCTAGGTAAGAGAAACGCTCTGCGTTTCCGTACAGTGAAGAATTCAGGCGACTTTTCATCTTATGCGGGCTCATCCACTATCGCGCCTTCCCGAAAAATCGCGGATTTTGATACAGCGCGACGAGGCCGGGCGTGAGACTGTACGTTCGCAGGGTACGTCGAACGGGCAACGATGCAGATGGGCCTTTTCCAACGGTCCCCCTAGTAACGTTGGAATTCAGGCGACGCCAGGACTAGTCCGGCTGCGTCGCGGATGGTTAGAACTGGCTGGGGATATTCTGTAGCCAGAGACGCAAAGCCGTCATATTTCCGTTCCGGCAGCATCCGGGCAGCTATGGGGGATAGACCTGCACCGGCGTAACGCTGAAGAGTATCGCCCCAGGGATCTGCCGACCAATTCACACCAGGAATTTGACCCCGGGCTAAGGCAAAGGCAAAGTTCATGCGTTGCAGCAGCGCACCGCTGTTAAGCCAGTCTGTTCCTTTATCGGAATATCCCGCCGGTGTGATGCAGGCATACCAGGGCTGTCCCAGACGGGCCATCCACCGGGTCAGGGAGCGGTAATCGGTCACCGTTGCGTCCAGGCTGCGGACTGCACTGATGATATAGGCCGCCGGCGGCTTAACCTTTTGTCGCAGCCCGGCTTGCTGCCAGAATTCCGGGGAGTTGACAATGCCCTGCAGCAAAGCCCGTAAATCGCCGTCAGTGCGCAGATAAATCCCGCTTAATCGCTTCACTGCCCCAGAGGGTGGTTTATCGGCAATAAACCTGACCGCCAGCTTGCGGGCAATGTTGTCGGCGGTGTCCTTCCGCCTGGCCAGCGCGACCAGCAGATTTTCTCCTTCAGCCATCCCGCCCGGCAAAATAGCAGCGCCCAGGACCGCCTTCTCTTTCGCATCATGCAAACCAGAGAGGAATAAGAAACCGTGAGATCCCAAGGCATCGCCGGTTTCATCCCGAGTGATCCGGGCCGCCAGCCGCTCTCCCGCCTGCCCCCGCGGTAAGACGGTCCAGCCGGTAAACACCCGGGCAACTCCAGTGACATCCTGTGGCTTATACCGGTTTGCCGCACCCAGGGTGTGAAGTTCAAGCAGGGCGCGAGCATAGTTTTCATTCAGACCGCCCTGGGGTAAAGCGGCCCCGTCATCAAAGGACGAAGCATTATCCAGATAATAGAGCATGGCCGGATGCTTCGCCGTTGCCTTCAGCAGTTCACTGTATTTGCCGAACAGATGCGGCCGGATGGCATCCCGTTCATAAGACAATATGTAAGGCAAAGCCCGGCTGTCAGTGACCGAGACGTTGAATTGATTAAACCAAAAATCGGTAAGGACTTCCACTAATTGATTTTCACTGTAAATCGCCCGGGCGATTTTTTGCTTATATAACTGCGCCACCAAGTCGTTCTGGCTGCCATATCCTTTGGCCTGACGATACTGCTCCAGCTTCCTGTTGGTCTGAGCTTCCGGCAAGGACCCCGCCGGTATGTATCCGTCCTGACGGGCCTCCATCCATACCGTACCCGCATTGGGATAAGCATAGGCCATCTGCCTGGCAGACAGACCCAATGCCGGCAGAGAAGCCAGTTCGGCCGCCAGCCTTTCTTCCGGCAGGGTCCCGGTCAACTGTTCCTCCCACCAATTTGAAACACCCTTTGCTACTACCATCTCTACCTCCCCAGGCCTGGCGCCGAAAGCAAACCGGTCCAACAGGAAGGCGGCAGCCTGCCGATCGGTCAGTCCGTATCGGGCGTAGGGCAGCAGCGATTGGGCTTGAGCCCGGATCATTCCGGAGGAAACAAGAGACAGGAAAAGCAACAGAAATACTAATATTCTCATCCATTCTCTCCTTTCCCGGATTAATGCCACAGAGGCCAACGCAATAGCACCAACGCCGCCATGCTCACGCCGGCGGCCATCTTAGCCAGTAAACCAAGGCCCTGGGCCACGACCACGTGCACCGCTACCCGCATGGCCTGTGATTTGTCCGTTCGGCTGTATTCCACACTATAACTGGCGGCAAAACCGCCGGCAGCCGATCCCAGAATGGTACCAATGACCGGCAGCAGCATGGTGCCGAGAAGAGCGCCGGCAAAGCCGCCGATATAGGCCGCAACCACCGCTGCCCGGGAAGCTTTCGCTTTTTTGGCTCCCACAGCCGCTGCCAGAAATTCCGCCCCTTCCCCGGCCAGATAGATCCCCAAGAGAAGACCTAAAAATCCCGGATCAAAAATTTGAAATCCTTCATAAAATCCATAGCCGGCAGCCAGCAGCAATACCAAAAGGTTGCCGGGCAAACCCAGCAGGGTAGAAAATACGGCGGCGCATAACAGAAGCGTCATACCGCCGGACAATAACACAGCATTAATATCCAGAGCCATCACCCGCCAGACAAAAGAATAAGGATTGAAACAAGTGACATAATGAGTAACTCATTCATACAGTATAGTAGATTACTTTAAGGAGGAGTTAAAAAATATGGGTTTATGCACCGAACTGCGCAACCTGTGCCTCATCAGAGAATTGGAACGTGAGCTGAATAATGATGTCCTGTTGTTTGGCTTTGACGGTTTAACTTACTTTGGCTGGCTGCAAAATATAGAGGATTGTCGCATTGCCACACTGGTACCGGCCAGAGTGGCATCCTCAAACTTTGTACAGATTCTCACTCCCGGCGGCACTGTCCAGAACGTCGAATTCGCCCGGGTTGATTTATGGCAGATCGTAGCCAGGGCCAGCGGTATCATCGCGGATCCTTTCATACCCCCTGTCGCAAACGCACGGCCTGAGGATGAGCAAGATTCTTCCCAGCGGCTGGACAGCTGCGACCTAATCCGCCAGTTGAACCGGATGGTGGGTGAAGACGTGGTGCTGACCACCTTCGGCGGCTTTGTGTTCCAAGGAGTCCTCAGCAAAACCGATGACAGACTGGCGTTTTTAACCGTAGACGAAATTCTTCTCCCCGGAATCGACGTGATCTCTTCCGATGACGTAAGGTCTGTCGTGGTGAATCTCGAAGCATTGACATCGATTGCCCGCGCCGTTGACTGCTGCCAAGATATTATTCCCCAGGCATAACCTTCAGTCAGAGATGTACGTACAGGAGTATCGTTTCCATTTAGAAGTAACCCACGTTTTTCCTGTCAAACAAATCAAAAAAGCATCGGGAAAGTTCCCCGATGCTACTATAACACGACTGATAGCCGGTTATCAACCGGCTATCTTTCTCAATTTTTACCGTTTATGGCCCTATGTCCTATATCCCGCCGAAAATAAGCGCCGGGAAAGGAGATATTTTCCAAAGCCTGATAAGCCTTACTCAAGGCTTGGCGAATGCCATCGCCCACCGCTGTCATACCCAGCACCCTGCCGCCGGCAGTGGTTACCTTGCCTTCCTTCAGGGCTGTTCCGGCATGAAATACCATGGCGCCTGATCCGGCAGCCGTTTCAAGGCCGGTGATCGGATCGCCCTTACGGTAGGTTCCCGGGTAGCCCCCTGCCGCCATCACCACACACACGGCAGCCTGATCCCGCCACTTGATCTCGGTTTCGGCCAGGGTTCCGTCGATGCAGGCCTCCATAACCGGGAGCAAATCGCTGGCCAGAAGGGGCAGCACTACCTGGGTTTCCGGATCGCCAAACCGGGCGTTGAATTCCACCACTTTGGGGCCGGCGTCAGTAAGCATCACTCCCAGATATAAACAGCCCTTATAGGTTCTCCCTTCCCGTCTCATGGCGTCTACAACCGGCTGCAGAATCTCCTGCTGAATCCGGGTCATGAGTTCGGGGGTCACGACCGGCGCCGGGGCGTAAGCGCCCATGCCGCCGGTATTGGGTCCCTGATCGCCATCATACACCCGCTTGTGGTCCTGGGCGGCCACCATGGTTTTGACGGTAGCCCCGTCGGTAAAGGTCAGAATGGAAGCTTCTTCCCCCTGCATAAATTCCTCAATCACTACCCGGCTGCCAGCTGCGCCGAAGGCCTGTTCCGTAAGCATGGCATCGACGGCCATCAAAGCTTCATTCACCGTCATGGCCACAATAACCCCTTTGCCGGCTGCCAGGCCGTCAGCCTTAACCACCAGCGGCGCTCCTTTTTGCCGGATATACTCTTTGGCGTCAGCCACGGTCTGAAACACTGCATAGCCTGCCGTAGGGATCTGATATTTGGCCATCAGATCTTTGGCGAAGGCCTTGGAACTCTCGATTTCGGCTGCCTGCCGTCCGGGGCCGAAGATTCGCAGCCCATGGGCGGTAAAGAGATCCACAATCCCGCCGGACAAGGGTCCCTCCGGCCCCACCACCGTCAGGTCAATGCCCTGCTGCCGGGCAAAAGAGCACAAAGCTTCACTGTCATTGCTATCCAAAGCAACGCACTCAGCCATCTCCCCTATGCCGGGATTGCCGGGCACGCAAAAAATTTTTTGAACCCTGGGGCTCTGAGCCAGTTTCCAGACCAGCGCATGTTCGCGCCCGCCGCTGCCAATGACTAATATTTTCAAACTTCCACTTCCCCTCAGCGTAACGGTCTCCTAATGTTTAAAATGACGGATGCCGGTAAACACCATGGCAATTCCTTTGGCGTCAGCCGCCTCAATGGACTCGGCATCTCTCACCGAGCCGCCGGGCTGGATAATGGCGGTGATGCCGCCTTTGGCCGCTGCGTCAACTGTATCCCGGAAGGGAAAAAAGGCGTCTGAAGCCATAACCGCACCGGCGGCCAGCTTGCCTGCCTGTTTCAGAGCGATTTCCGCCGCCCCTACCCGGTTCATCTGGCCGGCGCCTACCCCCAGGGTCTGATCGTTGCCGGCAAGGACAATGGCATTGGATTTCACATGTTTTACGATCCGCCAGGCAAACAAAAGCTGATCCCATTCAGCCGGTGTCGGCTGACGCTTGGTTACCGTCTGAAGCTGCTCTGAGATCAGGTCAACCTGATCCGCCTGCTGCAGCAAGATACCTCCGGAAACCGGCTTAATCGCCATTTCCCGGGAATCGGCTTCCTTCACAGGCAGTTCCAGCAGCCGGATATTCTGCTTTTGCTGCAATAAAGTCAGTGCCTCCGACGTATAGCCCGGCGCAATGACAGCTTCGACAAAAATCGTGCTGATTTCTTCCGCCGTGGCCAGATCCACCGTCTGATTTAAACCGACGATTCCGCCAAAAGCTGAAACCGGGTCCGCCTGATAGGCTTTGTGATAGGCAGCTGAAATCGTCTTGCCGCAGCCGGCGCCGCAGGGATTGGTATGCTTGATAATCACTGCCGCCGGCTGCTGAAACTCGGCCACGATGCTATAGGCGGCTTCTATATCCACAATATTATTGTAGGAAAGTTCCCTGCCATGGAGCTGTTTCGCGTTGGCCACTCCGGCGGCAACGCCGGACTTGGCGCGATAAAATGCCGCCTGCTGATGGGGATTTTCCCCATAGCGCAAATCCTGAATCTTTTCGTAGGCAAGGTGCAAGTCCGCCGGGAGCATGCCTGCATTCGTCTGGCCGGACAAATAACCGGCAATGCAGCCATCATAGGTTGCTGTATGGCTGAAAGCCTCACGTGCCAGCTCCCTGCGGGTTTCCGGCGAAATCCCTTCCTGAGCGGACAATTCCCGCAAAATCATCGGGTATCTGGCCGGATTCACCACTACCGCCACATGCCGGAAGTTTTTCGCTGCCGCCCGGATCATAGCTGGTCCGCCGATATCGATGTTTTCCACAGCTTCTTCCTGACTGACGCCGGGCTTGGCGATAGTGGCGGCAAAAGGATAGAGATTGACCACTGCCAGGTCAATGGGTTGAATGCCGTGTTCCTGCATAGCCTGAACGTGGTCCGGGTTGTCCCGGAGGGCCAGAATGCCGCCATGGATGAGGGGATTGAGAGTTTTAACCCGCCCGTCCATGATCTCAGGAAAGCCGGTGACATCACTGACATAAGTAACCGAAATGCCGGCCTCCCGCAATGTCTTCATAGTGCCGCCGGTGGAGATAATCCTGATTCCCTGCTCCTGCAGCCCTTTGGCAAATTCGATTAAACCTGTTTTATCTGAAACGCTGATTAAAGCGGTTTGTGGTTTCATAAGTGTGAGCCCCTTTCTTCCAGAAGAACCCGCCGTCCGGCCAGTTTAAGCTGCCCCTGACAAAACAACTGGATGGCCCGCGGGTACAGAACATGTTCCACCGCCAGGATCCGTTCAGCCAGGATTCCCGCCGTATCCTCCGGTAAAACCGGCACTGCTTCCTGCAGGATAATCGGACCGGAATCCACGCCTTGATCAACAAAATGCACAGTACAGCCAGACACTCTGACACCATAGTCAATCGCCTGTTGTTGCGCTTCCAGACCGGGAAAGGAAGGCAGCAGCGACGGATGGATATTCATTACCCTGCCGGCAAACCGGGATAAAAACTCCGATCCCAAAAGGCGCATAAATCCGGCCAGCACCACCAAGTCCACACGATGCAGTTTCAGTTCGGCCGCCAGAGCCTGCTCAAAATCCTGTTTGGAGGCAAATTTTCGCCGTTCAATGCACACAGCCGGGATATCCATGCCGATCACTCGCCGCAGGGCATTGGCCTCCGGCTTATCGCTGATCACGACCCCGATCTTGGCCTGGAGTCTGTCGGCCAGAATCGCATCCATAATCGACTGCAGGTTGCTGCCCCGGCCTGAAGCCAGAATGCCCAGCACTTTTCTGTCAGGCATCAAACACTCCTCCCCGTATGGTGACCTGCTGTTCTCCCGCCACAACGGTACCGATGACATAAGAGGCCTCGCCCTGCTGCCGTAAAGCCTGCTGCAAGTTGTCGGCCTCCTGGGCCGGCAGGATGATCATGTAGCCAATGCCCATGTTAAAGGTACGGTACATTTCCGGCCAGGCAACACCGCCCCAATTCTGCAGCAGCGAGAAGATCGCCGGCATAGGCCAGGCAGCGGCATCAATTTCCACGCCGCAGTCTTTGGGCAGGACCCGGGGAATATTATCATAAAAGCCGCCGCCGGTAATATGCACCATACCACGGATGTCGAATTTCCCCAAAAGGGGTAATATCACTTTCGGGTACAGGCGGGTGGGGGTCAGCAGTTCTTCCCCCAGAGAACGGCCCAGTTCGGGTATGATGTCGGCAGGTTTTTTCCCCTGCCGTTCAAAGCATATCTTACGGGCCAGGGAAAACCCATTGGAATGAAGCCCACTGGAGGGCAGGCCCACCAGAACGTCTCCCGTCCGGATTCTGTCGCCGGTGATAATTTTCGGCTGGTCCACCACCCCCACGGCAAAGCCGGCAATGTCATATTCGCCGTCAGGATAAAAACCTGCCATTTCAGCTGTTTCCCCGCCGATCAGGGCGCAGCCGGACTCCCGGCAGGCTCTGGCCACGCCGCTGACAATGGCTGCCACCTTCTCAGGCTGCAAGGTTCCCACTGCCAGATAATCCAGAAAAAATAACGGCTCGGCCCCCTGGACCAAAATATCATTCACGCACATAGCCACAGCATCCTGGCCGATGGTGTCATGCCGATCCAGCATAAAGGCCAGATACAGTTTGGTGCCCACACCGTCGGTGCCGCTGACCAGGACCGGCCGCTGATAATTTTTCCAGTTCAAAGCGAACATGCCGCCAAAACCGCCAATGTCGCCGATAACTTCCGGCCGGTAAGTAGCCCGCACATGCTGTTTCATCAACTCGACCGCCTTGTTGCCGGCATCGATATTTACGCCGGCTTGGGCATACGTCAGTCCTTGTTTCGAATTATTCTCCGCCATAACCTGCACCTCCGGTCCGGTAATTTGCTTCAAATACGTATTTATTATCTTCATTCTCAGCCCCGCCAGTCTCAGCTCCGGAGGGCGTCGCACAGGGATAGTCGGAATTGAAACAGGCATAACACATGGCATCCGGCCTGAGAGCCGGCATGGCCCGCATCAACCCTTCCAGCGACAGATAATATAAGGAGTCGGCGCCGATAAACTGCCGGATATCTTCCACCTGTTTGGAGGCAGCGATCAATTCTTTGCGCACGGCCGTATCAATGCCGTAGAAACAAGGGAATCCGATAGGCGGCGAACTGACGCACATATGCACTTTAACCGCGCCGGCCTCTTTCAGCATCCGGACAATCTTACCGCTGGTAGTGCCCCGGACAATCGAATCATCCACCATAATCACCGATTTGCCTTTGACGACCGAACTGACTGCATTCAGCTTCAGCCGCACGCTCGTGTCCCTTTTTTTTTGCTCCGGCTGAATAAAGGTCCGGCCAATGTAGCGGTTTTTCAGCAAACCCTCGGCGAACGGAATGCCGGATTCGCAGCTGAAACCCAGTGCCGCCGTTGTGCCGGAATCCGGTACGGATATGACGATGTCAGCCTTAAAGCCGCTTTCTTTAGCCAACTGCCGACCCATAGAAAATCTTGCCTGATGTACGCTCTGCCGGTCAATCACACTGTCAGGGCGGGCAAAATAGATATACTCGAAAACACAAAGGGCCTTGCGGCGATCACTGGGTGCCAGAGACAGGGAATGCAGTCCCGTATCGTCAATGACGACCATTTCTCCCGGTTCCACATCCCGAATCAATTCCGCCCCGATAGTATCCAAGGCGCAGGATTCAGAGGCAAGCACCCAACCGTCATGAAGCCTGCCGATGCACAGAGGACGAAATCCCTGGGGATCTCTTACTCCGATCAGTTTATCCTCGGTCATGACCGTCAGACAGTATGCCCCTTTTACCCGTGAAAGACTCTCCATGATTCTTTCTTCCACCGTAGCCTTGTTGGATCGGGAAATCAGATTGACGATGACCTCACTGTCGATTGAGGTTTGAAATACGCTTCCCTGCTGCTCCAGTTCGATTCTCAGCTCCCGGGCATTGGTCAAATTGCCGTTGTGGGACAGACTGATATGACCCCCGGAATAAGTGACCAGCAGAGGCTGAGTATTGCGCAAAAGGCTGGAGCCGGTGGTGGAATAGCGAACATGCCCTATCGCGATATGCGCCGGCATGCCGGGCACACCATGTCGGAACACTTCATTGACCAGCCCCATGCCGCGCTGGATATCCATGACAGTCCCATCGGTCACGGCGATGCCCGCGCTTTCCTGACCGCGATGCTGCAAGGCGAACAGCCCCCAATAGGTATTTAACGCTACATTATCATGGTCATCCCGGGAGAATATACCGAAGACGCCACATTCTTCATGCAGTTTGTCGCTTGTTTCACAATAGTGCACTGCCTGTACTCCCTTACCCAAGTTTTTTTCCGAAACTTTACGCTTTTTCTCCGGTGAGGCGGTACAAAATTTCGTAATATGCTTCTTCCACATTGCCCAGATCGCGGCGGAAGCGGTCTTTGTCCAGTTTTTCTTTCGTAACTGAATCCCAGAAACGGCAAGTATCCGGCGAAATCTCGTCTCCCAGCAGGACCTGGCCGTTATGAAGGCCAAACTCCAGTTTAAAATCAATGAGCTCCAGATTTTTCTCTTTGAGATATCCGGTCAGGATCTGATTAATCTTCAGGGCATATTCCGACATCCGGGTAATCTCGTCCTCGCTGGCCAATCCCATGGCTTTGATGTGGTAATCGTTGATCAGGGGATCGTTGAGCTCGTCATTTTTATAGTACATTTCCAGAACCGTAGTCGGCAGTTTGCGACCTTCTTCCCAACCGATTCTCTTGGCCAGGCTGCCAGCGGCAATATTGCGGACCACCACTTCCACCTGAATGATTTTCAATGCCTTTACCCGCATTTCCCGGTCGCTTACCCGATGGACAAAATGATTGGGAATGCCCTTCCGGGTTAATAATTCAAAGAAAAATGACGATATTTTGTTGTTCAGGACCCCTTTATTCATGATGGTGCCGCGTTTGACCCCGTTAAAGGCTGTGGCGTCATCTTTGTAGTACACCAACAGTTCATTGGGGTTTTCCGTGGTATAAACCTGTTTAGCCTTGCCTTCATAAATCGGTTGTTTTTGCTTTTGATTCTCCATTACGCTGCCTCCAATTTTTTAAAATATTGCAGTGGTTTTTTTATATATTTGCCACAATGACCGCTTTTTGGGCCACTTCCTCTTCCATCTTCCGGCGATGAAGAGCCAATTTTTCTGTGAGCCCGGCGTCAGCGGCCGCCAGGATTTCAATGGCCAGCAAGGCCGCATTCTTAGCGCCGTTTATGGCCATGGCAGCCACCGGAATGCCCGCCGGCATCTGAACGATGCTTAAGAGCGCATCCAATCCTCCCAGAGAGGTGCTGTTGATGGGGATTCCGATCACCGGCAATGTGGTGTAAGCGGCAACGACCCCCGGCAGGTGCGCGGCAGCCCCGGCAGCGGCGATAATGACCTTGATCCCCCGCTCTCTGGCGCCGGAGGCAAATTCATGCACCTTGTCCGGAGTCCGGTGGGCCGAAGCAATCACTACTTCCCGTTCTAGACCAAATTCGTCCAGCGTGGCGATCGCCGGCTGCATTATCGGCAAATCGGAATCGCTGCCCATAATAATTGCAACTTTCATTTCATCCATCCTTCCACATTGTCGTGTTTCATCTACTAGGCTTTCCCGGATATGTCCATCTATGAGCGTCAGAAAAAATAAAACCCCGGCTGAGAAATTCCACTACAACAATAGCGAAACCTCCCCGACAGGGCTTTTATCCCTCCGGTGTGACGCCTGCCCGGCAGGCGCGCTTGCGACGCTTGGTCACAGACCATGGCTGGCATAAGCATGAACAACGCCGGTCATGCGGAACCCTAGACGCACTTTCACTGTAAGCAGGTAATTTATCATTACCTGTCCTAGCTTTTGGCCATATTCTGTACAAATCTATTCTAGCAGTATCTGGTGAATAGTGTCAATGAAAAAATGAACTTTTCCGAAGTATTTGTTTAAAATGTTCGTTTTTTTAATAAGTCGCCGGGCTCCTTTCCCATATTATAAATGATTACGAAACCGAATCGGAATGAACAGAAGGGATGCAGGGCTTCCACAAAGAAATTACATAAGAAACTACCTGCAATGAGTTAGGAAGGAGTCCTCTTCATGATTACATTTAAAACACAAGGTGTATGTTCCTCGCAAATTCAAATCGAAGTAGAAAACGGCATCATCAAAAAATTGAACTTTATTGGCGGCTGTCCCGGCAATCTGACGGCGATCAGCAAATTGGTCGAAGGAATGCCGGTAGAGCAAGTCATTAATAAATGTAAAGGCAACCGCTGCGGCAATCGCCCTACGTCCTGTGCGGATCAGTTAGCCATCGCCCTTGAGAACTTAGGGAATCGTTGAAAGGGACGGGCCAGCGTCTTTTAGAGTTTTTTACGGGGAACTCTCAACATCTGTCCCGGCTGGAGAAAAGCGTTTTTATCCAGGTGGTTCATCTCCCGGATCTGCCATATGATATCCCTGATATCCTCTTTGTCACCGGCCTGTCTGCCGGCAATATCCCATACCGTATCACCGGAGTAAACCCGGACGATAACGTAAGATTCTGATGCGGGCTCTGACGGAGCGGCATATACCACGCTAAGGGCAAACAGTAGCAGAATGAGTCCTAAGATAATACGCATATTATTCACTTCCTCAAACAAATGTTCTGCAATTACTATAGCACAGAACGTTTGTTCAGGTCAAGAAGGAGGTGGATTTTTTTCGAACTTGTGTTTGCCTTAATCTCGCAGACATGGTATGATAAGGTTGAGGTGATACTATGACTTCCCAGGCATTGACCGACAAACAAGAGCAAATATTAGCCTATATCAAGGAAAATTTACGCGCCAAAGGCTACCCGCCTTCCGTAAGAGAAATCGGCAAGGCTGTAGGTTTAAGTTCCAGTTCTACTGTGCACGCTTATTTAGAAAAATTGGAAGCTCAGGGGTACATACGGCGGGACCCCACCAAACCCAGAGCCATTGACATGCTGGATGAAACGCCCTGGCGGCAGAAAGACATGGTACCCGTTCCTGTAGTGGGCAGAGTCACAGCCGGGCAGCCTGTTTTGGCGGTGGAAAATATCGAAGAAACCTATCCTCTGCCGGCGGAATTGATCGGGCGCAATGACAATGTGTTTATGCTCACCGTGTCCGGCGACAGCATGATCAATGCCGGAATTTTCAACGGGGATTATATTTTGGTGCAGGAAACCCATTCGGCGGAAAATGGCGATATTGTAGTGGCGCTGATCGACGGCGAGGAGGCAACGGTCAAGCGGTTCTTCAAGGAAGCCAGCCGAATTCGCCTGCAGCCGGAAAATGACGCCATGGCGCCGCTTTACCCCGAACATGTAGAGATCATTGGCAGGGTGGTCGGCCTGTTCCGCCAAATCTAACGGGGACCGTTGAAAAGGGTCCTGGATTCGCGGCTGCAGACGGGTTTTCAAAAAGTTTATAGCTAACCCTAAAAATCAGGAAGGCAGCCGTATTGTTTTACGGTTGCCTTCCTTGTTTTCAGATCCTGCAGTCTACGCCGTTCTTATTGATCTTGCAGGCATATATCTTTTTAAAATCAAGGGCTGGTTTTTTGCGGCTGGAATCGCGGGATGCATCCTGTTTTCTGTTTTGAATTCTGCCTACGGCATAAAGGCTGTGGGCGGCATCGACCCGCCTAGCCGACAGTTCCTTTAGACTGACCTGACGAATCGCCCAATCTCTTGATTCCATAATAGCACCCCTTTCAACTGATTTGCTTTCTTACTTATGATATCGAATAAAAACCCCGAGGACTTTAGTCCCAAATTGTAAGAAATTGAATTAAACAGCAGCGGCGTGATCCCGGATATACGCCAAATTTTGCACCAGGCTGCGACGATTAACCAATTCCCAGTATCGGTTTAATGCTATGTCCAGTTCTTGGCTAAGAGCCAGAACATCGCTATCCGTCAAGCTTCTTTCTTGAATCATTGCATGTAATTGGCTGCGCAGCTCTTCGATTTGAACAATCATGGCACTTATCTCTCCTTCCTTGCATTCTACATTTTACACCATATTCCAATTATTGAAAAGAGTGTATATTACGAAATTTTATTACATAAAGTAACAAATTATTACGCTGCTGCCACCGCGAAATACAAAAACACCCTTCAGCCGGGTGTTTTCTATATTTATCGCCCTTTTAAATATACAATTTGCGCCTCAGCCTTATCACCGAAAACGATCTCAATGAGGCCGAAGCTGGGAGAGCCGACTCTGGGAAAAGCCACACTGCCCGGATTGAATGCCAGCACCTGATCCTGCCGGAGGATATCCGCCACATGAGTATGTCCATAAACAACAATATCCACCCCATACTGCCCGGCCCACCAGATCAATTCGTCCTGGTTTTGTTTCACCTTGTAACGATGGCCATGGGTCAGCCAGATCTTTTTGTCCAAAGCATTCATGAATTCGTCCGGTCTGACCTGGGCAGAACCGTCGCAGTTGCCGGCCACGGTGATAACCGGAACAGATGCAATTCTGCCCAAAAATACGGCATCCTGACAGTAATCGCCGGCATGCAGCCATAAATCGACCTGACCGGCTCTGGCCGCAGCCTGACGGATGGCATCCTTGTCGCCATGAGAATCACTCATGACACCGATTTTCATGGCCGATACTCCCGCAATTGGCCGGCCATCCGGCCAAGGGCCCGAGCCCGGTGACTGATCCGGTTTTTCTCGGCCAGATCAATCTCAGCCAGGGTTTTTCCCAAAGCAGGGATATAAAACAGTGGATCATAGCCAAAGCCGTTACTGCCCCGGGGCTGGCCCAGGATGATGCCTTCACAGGTCCCGTCGGCAGTCAGCAGCGTCCCCTCCGGGTCGATAAAGGCCAGCGCGCAGCGAAATCTGGCCGTACGCTGGCGGGCAGGAACGTTGGCCAATAACCCCAGAAGCTTCTCGTTATTAGCCGCATCCGTGGCATGCTCCCCGGCAAATCGGGCCGAATAGACTCCCGGCTGGCTATCAAGAACATCTACCTCCAGGCCGGAATCGTCAGCCAGACAGGGCAGTCCGGTCCGTCCGGCATAGTATCTGGCCTTCAGTTCGGCATTTTCCGCAAAGGTACTGCCAGTCTCCTCCGGTTCAGGAATATCGCCCACGTCCAGCACCGACAGGACTGCAAAGGGCGAAGCGGCAAGCTTAGCCGCAATTTCCGCGATTTTGCCGCGATTTTTGCTGGCGACAATAAGCTTAGTCACTTGTCAATCCACTCTCCCCACTTTCCAGGATAGAGTCCCCAGAACATCTTTTTGGTAGTCAATCAGCTGCCGGATACCGGCCTCTCCCAGAGCCAGCATCTCCGAGAACTGGGCATGGCTGAAAGAAGTTTTCTCACCGGTTCCCTGCACTTCAATAAACTGTCCGGCGCCGGTCATCACCAGATTCATATCTACCCCGGCCCGGGAATCTTCTTCATAGCATAAATCCAAATAGGCGGCGCCGTCAATAATGCCTACGCTGACAGCCGCAATAAAGTCCTTGATAGGAAAGGGCGTTCCAGGTGTATGAATTTTAGCCAGGGCATCCACCACCGCAATAAAAGCACCGGTAATCGACGCCGTTCTGGTCCCGCCATCGGCCTGAATCACGTCGCAGTCTACCCAGACGGTTTTCTCCCCCAGAGCCTTCATGTCCAGGACTCCCCGCAGGGAGCGTCCGATCAGCCGCTGAATTTCCTGGGTCCGGCCGGATTGCTTGCCTTTGGCCGCTTCCCGCACATTGCGCACTTGGGTGGAGCGGGGCAGCAGAGAATATTCGGCGGTGATCCAGCCTTCCCCGCCGCCTTTTAAAAAAGGCGGCACTTTTTCTTCCAGAGTCGCCGCGCAAATCACTTTGGTATCGCCATATTCCACCAGGACAGAGCCTTCCGGGTATTTCAAATAGTTGCGGCTAATGCGGATATTGCGCAGCTGGTCCGGCTGTCTGCCATCGATTCTATTCAACAACAATTCCCCCTAACATTTTTCCAAGACTCCCGGCAAAGAAATAAAGAGGATAGGTATAGTCTATCCTCTATCGTCTCTTTCAGTCAAAGTATACGCTTACCGTTAAACGGAAACAGAAGGGACGCCATAGGCTTTAGCCTCAGCCTGGGCATAATTTTTTATAATGACGATCGGCGTTTGCTGAGAAGCATTGCCAAAGGGATTATCGATCAGGATCTGAGCCAGCCGCTGAGGGTCCAGGCCGACAGTAACACCTAATACCGCCGCCCGCTTCAGGTCGTTTACGTCAGCTACCGCCGCCCCGTAGCAGCCCAGACGTTTTTTGATTTCTTCGGCCACGCTGCAAGGGTCCTGAGGACCGTAGACCAGATGCTTGTCAAAAGGAGGCATCGTGCCGGTCACATCATCGATCAAGGCCGCCTGTTTGCCGGCCTTTTCATAAAATACGCCGTTCTTGCCGCCGATTTTCGCCACCATGCCTTGCAGCATGGCGGCGATCAGGCGCCACTCCCCTTCAGCCAGCATGGCCGCTTCCATGCCATACGCACTGGATAAGCTGCCTTTTTGCGGTACAAAGCGGCAAAGTACGCGGGCGGAAAAGCGGGGCTGCATGTCTTCCGGCCGCAATATCCGGCCCTGGCTGATGGCCACAACGCTTTCCGCCACCGACACCACGTCATCGGGGCCGATATCCTGTTTGGCATACCGTTCGATGATGTCTACTATATTATCTTTAGGAGTTACGATTCGCGTGCGAACCGGTTTCAATTCCAATTCCATATTATTACAGCCCCCTTTCTTTTACTCCCTCGCCCAGGGCACGATGAATTTCATCAGCCGTCATAACCAGCTGGGCTTTATTAATGTACAGCGGAGTGCGGGCTACCACCTGATAAACCAGATCTACCGGCATGTCCACCATATCACGCAAGCCGGCCGCAATATCCCCGTTTTTAGCCGTCAATTCTACCGTCACGATCACGGCGCCACCTTTTCCGCGAGGTACAATCAGAGCTTCCCAGTATCCGTCATCCCGGGGTTGGGAGGCCAGGGTCAGCCAGGAATATACTCTTACCGCGTCATAGTATTCCCGCGGCAAAAGATGACGAGTATATACATCCATCAGGGTTCCGTCCTGGGACCCTGCATTCGTATAAGGCACCTCGCAGGTAAAAACGGCCTTTTGGCCGGTTAATTCCACTAAGGCAAAGTCGCTGCGCTGGTCAATATAGAAAACAAATTTAGCGTCTCCCTGCCGCCGAATATAGAGCCACACCACAAACGCCACAATCAGGATACAATCGATCAGAAAAACCAAAAAACTCACTCCCTAGCCTTCCATATCATATACTGCCGGCATGAATCTGCCGACCTCTATTTTCTCTACTTATTTCAAGCATTCGACATTAAAGTCCTGCTGTCGACAATACAACACTTATTGGGAATCAGCGCCTGTCAAATCCGCCTGAGCCACAGAGCGCAAGGGATCATAGTACTTTGCCGGCAGGCGGATGACTTTTCCCTTGCTGTCAGTAAACAAATTCTGGGTTCGTCCGGTAGCTAAAAGCAGGCCGTCAGCCTCACGGACCACCCGGTATGTAAACACCATCTTGGCCCGGGACAGTTCCGCCATACAGGTCTCTACCAGGAAGTAGTCGTCAAACCGGGCCGAAGCCTTATATTGACAGCTGACATCGGTAATGGGGAACACAATATCGTTCGCCATCAAATCCAAAAGATAAATCCCGGCTGCTTTCAGGTATTCCACCCGTCCCATTTCAAACCAGCGAAAGTAATTGGAATGATGCACTACTCCCATCATATCCGTTTCCACAAACCGGACTTTATCCCTGACTTTAATCATTGCGCTGCACCTTCTTTCACAATCTCGCTGATACGAAATACCGCATCTTTAATAACTGCGGCCATAGGCCGGGCATCCAGGCCTATGATTTCCACGTGATTCTGATTAACCGGCAGCAGCACTTTACGGGCGTCGCAGCCGGCGATAGCCGTCGCAATCTGAGGGGTAATCTCTCCCATCATGGCATTGGGAATCACGATACCGATAGGGCCTGTCACCAGGTCGACCTTGCGTATGGATACGATGACCGCGTTTTCGCCGGTGGCGCCCCGATGAGCGCCGGCCCGGACCATATTATTCGTGGCCAGGGCATTGGTGCCCAGAGCAATAATCTCCACTTTGGAAGCCAATTGAGCCGACAGCAGGGACACCAGCTGTACCCCCAGTCCGCCGCCCATGCCGTCAATCACGGCTATAACCACAGAAAACCCCTCCTCTTTTGCTATTATTTCCAACATTAGCCGGTTTATAAGCCACTGTACCGATTTGCAAGGTCATGGCTTATCACCTGAAAAAAACACACGCTGCCAGCATGTGTTTTTTAGTTTCCCTATCGATTGTATACCGCTGCACCAGGGATCACCCCGGTGTTCCGGTCCGGAATTTATAAACCATCCAGTGGGAACCAATCCTAGATTGTCAACATGCCTTAATCATTGTACTTTAATTCTTGCTTTTTTGTCAAAAGAAACCTCTGTTATCAAGCATAACGTCAAGGATGACTTTATCGGTTTCCAGCATGCCGGGATTACTGACCTTGCCCAGATTTTCCACCGTACGTTCCACCGTATCGGCGATAATGCCGTTGCTGCTGGGCACGACGACCTGCCGGCAGGCCAGCAAAGCGCTTTCAACTGCCGCTGCGGCTGCCGTCGACAGCTTTAAGGCGCAACCTACTTTGCCGCCGTCGCAGATCATACCAGTCAGATTGGCAATCATATTTTTCATTGCAGCTTCAACGGCCCGAATATCGCCGTCCAGCAGCCAGGCAATCGCGGCGCTGGCACCGGTCGCTGCAGCTACGGCACAGCCGCACAAGGCGGAAAGGTTACCGGTGTGGATTTTAATATAAACCGTTATCACGTGACTGAGGGCGATGGCTCGGATCAGCCGCTCCTGATGCGCATGAATCTGCCCGGCGACCGCATAAACCGGGAGAATGACAGTAATGCCGTGATTGCCGCTGCCGGCGCTGCTCATAATTTTAATGTTCTCGCCTGACATGCGGGTGTCGGCTGCTGCTGCCGTCAGCTTTTTCGCGGCAATGACCATATCCTCTGCCAGCAGGCCGTTTTTCACCATCTCGTCGTAGGCTGCGCCGATTCCCATCCCCAGTTTTCCGGAAATGCCCGCCTCGGCCGCCGCCAGATTCATGGTCACGCCGTCAAGCAAAAAGGCCAGTTCATCGACGGGAATTGCCTCAATCGCTGCCACGATGTCGGCAATGCGCACATCCCCGCGGAGAACGAGACGGTTATCCACTCTGTCCTCCGCAGCGGCATGACGACGATCCAGCAGGCATTGGCCATTATACTCCACCTGCACCACATTGGTATGACTGCCGGCAATAATCACCCGGGAAGCGTTGTTTTTTGCCGTCATGCGTAAATCAATCCACAAACCGGCCTTACTTTCATCCACCTGAACCTGTACCGCTTTTTGGCGCAGCATTTCTTCAGCCTGAGCCAATTCTTCGGCGGTGACGCCTTCTAAGACGGATAATTGGCGTTCAGGATGCTTTTTCAGCGCCCCTAACGCTGCCGCGATATGCAGACCGGTTTTGCCTGTGCCGGGAATGCCTACGGCAACACCGTTTTTGTAAATATTAGGATTAACGGTTACGTGAATTTGTTCCGGGCTGTTCTCCAGTGCCGCCGCCGCATAAGCGGTCGCCAAGGCAACCGCCCCCGGTTCGGTGCAGCCGGTTGTAGGGAGAACTTCACTTTTTAGCAATGCAATCAGCAGTTGATGATTCACTTTTTCTACCTCCTGTCACTCTTACCCGGGTATTTTGCAATTTTCATGCCGGATTTGATGTTCAGGAGGTATTTGATGAACCAACCGGCCTTCCGCGCTTGGATACAGGAGGTTCTATCGCCAAATCGATGAAAGGCTGCGAAGAACTCCGGAAGAATTTTTTCCGGGAATAAATACAAAGATGATAAACAGCGATAAAAATGATAAATTTATCGTTTGTTTATCATCTTTTGATAAACTGTACTCGCATCTCAATGTCAAACGTTACAGTCTTCAACCCTCAATCTGATATTTACGGATTTTCCTGTATAAAGTAGCTACGCCAATTCCCAGCGCTTTGGCAGCCTGCTTTTTGCCTTCCACACTTTTGCCGTAGGTTTCCAGCAGGCCGGTGATTGCCTGTTTCTCAGCCGGTTCTGCCCTTGCGGCCGGCAGCGCAGGCGGCGTGGGTTGCGTGATTCTGGCCGGCAGATCGCCAATATCGATCAGTTGGCCGGCAGCTCGGATGACGGCGCATTCGGTGACATTTTCCAGTTCCCGGATATTGCCCGGCCAATGATACTGCTGCAGCAGCTTGATGGCTGCCGGCGAAAAGCCGGTTACCTCGCTGGTATAGACTCGCGTATGCTTTTGCAGGCAATGCCTCGCCAGCAGCAGGATATCCTGCTGCCGTTCCCGAAGGGGCGGCAGTGATAGCGGATATACACTCAGGCGGTAATACAGATCCTCCCGGAACTTCCCCTCTTGGATCATAGTTTCCAGATTGCGGTTGGTAGCGGCGATAATCCGAACGTTCACCGGCAGCGGCTGGAGACCGCCCACCCGGTCGACGTGCTTTTCCTGTAATACCCGCAATATTTTCGCCTGGAGAGAAAGGGGCATATCGCCGATTTCATCGAGAAAAATCGTTCCTTTATCAGCCAGTTGAAATTTTCCCGGTTTACCGCCTTTTCTGGCGCCAGTGAAGGAACCTTCCTCATAACCGAATAATTCACTTTCCAATAAATTCTCCGGAATGGCCGCGCAATTAACGGCAACAAAGGGCTGTTCGCCGCGATTACTTTCGCTATGTATCGCTTTAGCAAATACCTCCTTGCCGGTGCCGCTTTCACCGGTAATCAGCACCGTGGAAACAGTGGCGGCGGCACGGCGTGCTTCTGCTTTAAGAACGAGCATCGCCGGACAATCGCCGACAATTTGATCAAACGAAATTTTAGGTAACCGCGAGGAAGATTCACGCCAGTCGTAAAATGAACGGAAACTGGCGACTACGCCGCAAATGGCGCCTTCACTGCGCATGGGAGTGGCATTAAACAGATAATGGTGATGCCTGCCTTTCAGCCAGACGCTGACTTCCCGGTCATGAAAACCAACGCCGCTGCGCAGCGCTTCCGGGATCGGCGTGCCGGGCAATACCTCTCCCAGGGTCAGCCCGATAACCTGGGAGGCCTTAACCCCCAGCATTTTTTCGGCAGCGTAATTGATACTGATAATCTTGGCAGTATGGTCAATGGCCAGCACACCTTCGGCGATGAAATTCAGCACCGTCTCCAGTTGATTCTTCACCAGCAGCAGCCGGGCCCGGCTGGCCTCTTCCACCGCCTTGGCGGCAATTAGCTCAGCCATCTTGCGGGTAAAGGTCAGGAGTCGGTCATTGGTGTTGCGCAATTCCGACTGACGTTCCCGGGAAAAGGCAATAAGGCCGATGACCCCGATGACATCGGCGCCAACCATGATCGGACAGCAAAGCTGGGCCAGTTCCTTGCATTCGGCCCGGCGATCGCAGGTGTGGCAGTCATCGAAGGTCGTTACGTCATTAACAATGTATTCCCGTCCGTTACGGAGCACTTTCTGATAGATCGATTTACCGGTGATCTTCTGACCGACCGTCTCCTGGTGCAACCCGGTTCCGGCAATTCGCTCCAGCTGCGAGTCAACAATCGTGACCTCCATTCCCAGCACACTGGAGATCGCTTCGGCCATCTGCTGGGCGGTAGCCTGGATTTGTTGCAAATACGACATGGCGCACCTCCTGTCGCGTCTGGATATATTCACGGCGGCTCAGCTTGCGGCCCCTGCGCTGGCAATAACAGGGGGCTAACACAACAAAGAGAGCTATGGCGGCTGCCGGTAGCTCCTCTGTTACCTTGCTGATATGAAACTCCTTCGCTTTTTGCCGGGAGAAATCCTGCAAGTCTCCA
Organism: Acetonema longum DSM 6540; assembly: GCF_000219125.1. Taxonomy (NCBI): domain Bacteria; kingdom Bacillati; phylum Bacillota; class Negativicutes; family Acetonemataceae; genus Acetonema; species Acetonema longum. Next base: position 47,605 of record NZ_AFGF01000017.1, on the reverse strand, counting down.
GACAACAGGAAAAGCCCTTCTTTGCAGAGCTGTCTAAACGAAAAGCCCTCCGCTAATTTTGCGAAAGGCTTAATTTTGCTATGTATGGTGCGCCCGGCAGGAATCGAACCTGCGCACCCGGTTCCGGAGTACAAAGAAGGGCTTTTTAGCTGGTTTTTCACTGTCTATCCAATAGCTGGAGGGCTTGATTTTAAGGGATTTTTACTCTATCCAGTATATGAAAAACATACCTTCCATGACGTATTGCCCCACAAATTGCACCACAAAATTAGAGGACTAAATCCACGGACACTACTTTAGGCATGGTATACTTCCTTGCCATATCTGCAACAGGTGTATACAATATTTCGACCGCAAACCTGAAACGAAATCATTGTGATGATCAATATTCTATTAAATTAAATGTTTTTTTATATTTCTTCCTATCTGTCTTTTCCCAAGACTGTAAATGTCCTGGAGCAATATCGAAATAATTTAGTATAGAGTTTAATACTATTGTGAGCATGTCATCAATTGGATCTGACTTAAATGTGCTGATATATGACTCATACCCCTCCCACTCATCGACAAAGATAATATCACCATGCGCGACATCACAACGCAATTTATATAAACGATTTGCTTTATCATTTATTAAATGATCTTCATTGTTAAGTGCCAATTTTATACCGGCTTTAAATGACTTACCTACTACACCATTTACCCCAAATAGTGCATCAACTATCATAAAGAATTTAAGTAATCTATCCAAACCCGTGCTTATGATAGCATCCGGCAGAGTAAAGGCAGCTACCCGCATTCGATTCCTAAGATGTATATCTGACAAAAGCATAGCATTATACCAGCGATCTACCTCTGAAAAAATATGACAAGGTATGCAAATTGGTTCAATCAGTGATGGAAAAATTGGTGTTAACTGTGTATATGTTAAGCCAAAGCCTGTAGGAGTAGACCTATCAGGAAAATACAAAATATAATCATCTTCGAGTCTGGAACTTTTTAATATACTAAAAGTTTTATTTTTTTGAAGTAGGCAAATAAGGACACTGACCAGTGTCCTTATTTCAACTGGAACAAGCTTTTTTATTTGTACAGTTGAACCTTTATATTCATATGAGATCCAGCTTGTTACTCCCTCGGGAAAACCTAGCAATTTATTGGGGTTATATAACAAATTGCCCGTAGACAAATTGAAAAGTGACGCATCAACAAACTGATTTGAATATGACTTCCAAAATTGGAGATCATTCGAATCCAGTATTGATAATCCATTTTTAAAACATAAAGTTGATTCGACTTTAACATTGCATAATGGATATAAAATCAAGCATTTAACCTCGCCGTTAGCAGGAAGTGGTGAATACATATTAAATTCCCTCCGGGCATGATTACTGCTTTTTACGGTTTATCCAATAAATTGCATTCTTGCTTGACTACCATATTGCCCTAATATAGAATGGATGTAAAGTACCCTGTTATATATTTTTTTTACATAGGAGGTAAAGGAAATGTTGAATGCGGCATTCAATATCATTTCTGTCTCGGCCATGTTTACGTTGCTTTGGACCTCTAGTGTGATTCTTATAACAGCTTGCTGGATGATAATTCGCAAGATATTGAGGATTTCGGTTAGCACAATTACAGTTCGTAGAATAATTTGGATTGGATCTGTTGCGATATTATTAGCGCTACTCGCTAATGGGAATATTCAAATCAATTCTCCTTATTCTTGGTGATTTTCTTCAGCCCTGTCTTCTTTTTCAAACTGATCTGAAATTGAAGTTACCTGCAGGCGTTCCGTCCTTGGATCCTTTATTTTTGAGCGCTCTATTATCTCTTTAAGCTTTTTTTCGTTATATGGATGGTTGTCATCATATGTAGCATTAACTTTATTAACTGTTTCTATCAAATGAGGCAATCCTTTTGTTCCCAGATCAACTTGCGCATCAACTCCAGATTTATTCTTATATTTAAAACTAACAGACCCGCCAAATAATCCTATTACAACAAGTGCAACCAAAGCAATACTAAACGGCTTACCATATTCTTCTTTTACCCCTGGCGATTGAACATTAATGCGCAATTTAATATCAGCTTCATTAAATTCTACATTAAGCTCTTTTGCTATAGTTTGGGCCCTGTGTATTACCCCAGCAATAAATGTAGGCATATCAAGAGCTCTTTGTTCATCTTCCGATGTAATACTTAGGGTAAAGTGAGCGTGTCCATTTTTTATATAAAAACTATTCATTATCCTATCAATAAATGGAGCATATTCATCTGCTACAGAAATAGCATGTTGATTACGTAGAAATTGATATAAGTGCGGGTCAATACGGTATTTTTCAATCCCTTTTATCCATGTTACGGAACGCTTTCTAATAAAGGGACATGCATCATCTAAGATATCGTCCTCTGACAATCTTCGTTCTTCAACATCACCCGTGATTAAACCAAAAGCTAGCACTTCATTTCCCTTTTTGGGTATTATGACGATATCACCAGGCTTCATTTCTTGACAAATCGTCGAATCTGATTAATAACTCTCATAGGATGCGCTACTTCTGGATAATGCCTCTCAATTAATGCAGTAGCCTCTTCTTCTTTGAAGGTATTTGATACACACGGGATCTCGTTCCATCCTATCGCAATAAATTCATCCATAATAAATTCGTCATAATATTTCCCTGATTCAGTTCTAACAAACCAATATCTTTTCTTTGTGTCAACAATACTTGATTGTAGTCCAAGTGAATTAAGATAGCTAAGTATGGTCTCGACGGCTTGATCTTCCGTTTCAAAAACTGAAATTCCCGACATAATTATTCTCCCTTCGTATCAATAACGATTTACGGTCTACGATCTACTACCTACTACATAGTTTCACACTTTATTCCAATCTTCCTGCACGCAGTCGCTATTTCTTACATGGCCAATCAGTTTGACCCTTTATGCAAAAACAAAATAATCTCCCCCTCTCGGTGGGGGCAAAAGAAAAGGAGAATGATCAAAAATATAAAAGCCACAGCCTTCATTCGGCTGTGGCTAATCATCTGGCCGTTGCACAAATAGCAACGGCCACAGGGGTATTCTGTTGCTATCCCTAAGACTTATGATGAATTGCCTCTCGGTTAGAGGGCTAAACAGCTTGATATTACCTCTACTGCCTTGTCCTGATTGTCCGGCAGCAGGTGGGAATAGGTGTCCAGTGTCATCGAAATAGTCGCATGTCCCAGCCTTTCCTGTACTATCTTTGGGTTTACCCCTTTGAGCAGCAATATGGTTGCATGGGTATGCCGCAAATCGTGAAAGGTAAAGGTATCCTCTATGCCGGCCTTCGCCAGCAGCGATTTATATTTCCGTGATGAAAAGTGCTTTGATTCGTAATTCTCTCCGTACTGGCCGCCGATAATCCATTGATTATCCTTGTACAAATTCCCCATGAGGTTTTTATCCCAGCTCTGCCGCTTCTGGTGTAAAGATAGGACTTTGAGCAAAGCATCATCTATCAGTATCTTCCGGCCCTTGCCCGTCTTGGGATCTTCAATCTTCATGCCCTTACTGGTACTTACCCAGGCCCTTTTAACAGTAATGATTTTCTGCTCGTGGTGAATATCGTCCCACTTCAACCCCAGAACTTCCCCCAGCCTCATACCGGTATTCAAGGCGATAGCTACGGCCACATATGTATCATAATCGGCGGCGGTGGTTGATGTTTTCCGCTTCTGACCTGCTTTTACCTGTGATACTTCCGCTGCATCCTTCTTGGCTATCTGCAAAAGTGTGTTGGCCTGATCTGCGGTCAATGGCTTTATTTCTCGCATTTTCTCCAGTCGTGGAGGGTCAGTAAGCTTTACTGGATTCTTTAGCAGCAGGGAAAGCTTTATGGCCTTGTCCAGCGCCATAGAGAAAACTCGCCGGGTATTTCGTATTGTGAGTGATGATAGCCCCTTGCCCTGCCTCCCGCCGTTCTCCCCCATTTCATTAAACACCCGCTGCACATCAGCCACCGCCAGCTTTTTGAGCAGTACATCTTTGAATTTCGGCTTGATGTATGACTTTATGCAGCTTTCGTATTTCTCATAGGTTTTGGTTCTTACCCTCGGTTTCACGAAGTCAGCCAGCCACCGATCAAGCCAGACGCCTACCGTCAATTTATCCGCTTCCGGCAGCAGGCCATCCTCCAGATTATCAAGAAACTCCTTTTTCTTCCGGTTAACCTCCTTTTGGGTTTTACCGGTAAACTTCTTTCTTTTGGGCTGTCCGCCAGCGTCTTTATAAGGAGCCTGAGCTTCCCAGCGTTGCCGGGCCTCGTTATAATAGGCTGTCCCTTCGCCGTTTGATCTTCTGCCTGCCATATGCCATTCACCCCATTAAGTTACTTTTAATATCCGTTTCCCTCGGAAAGCCTGCAGCCTGCAGTTAGGAGAGCAATATTTCTTTCCCTTGACCGCCGGGAAGGGCTTGCCGCACTGAGGGCAGATAGTCGGTTCCTCTTCCGACTGCCGTTCCTCCTCGGAAACGTCTAGCACTGCATCAGGCGTTTCACTCGTTTCACGCCTGGCTGCTATCGTTTCATTTTTTATAGTGTCAACAACGTCTACCCGCCAGGCAGTAAGTATCTGCCCCAGGTAAAGCACTAATACCAAAGTGCCGAATACCAGCACCTTAAACAAGCTCTCCGGCTGGCCGGTGGTCTCCGACAATCCCCTAAACAGGCTCTTAGGAGCAACGGTGGCAGCCGGGCTATTGGTGATACTGGCGGCCAGTTCCTTCTGTTCGGCGGTCAGCTTCTCCAGTTCTGCCATGATAGCTTCGATTGCGGCCCGTAGCCGGTTGCCGCCTCTGCATCCAATTGCCGGGTCAATATGTCCACAGTGGTATGTATCTGCTTATCCTGGCAGCGGCCATGTCTCTGCCGGTCTGCACCTGCTCATAGGCTTCTGCCCCCTGTGTTTAACTCAGCAGTGAAAAAGCCAATACCCGCCATGATCGCAAAAGCAACCACATACCAGCCGTAAAAGCTAAGCAGGGCAATCCCCTTCATCTGATTCTTTATCCCGCCCTGGCGTAAATACGCAAAGGATAAAGCCAGGTCATACTGGATAATGCCCTCTATGGTGATCGCTCCGATAAACAGGCCGGTCTTTAAAGTGGCGTCCTCTATAATCGCTGTCAATTCATAAATAACCAGAAAGCTGGTCATGGCTACAGAGGATATGTTCAGAGCGGCCCGGACTAAATTCCTCATGCCGCTGTCCCTCCTTAGAGCAGCGGCGGGGATAATCCCCGCCGCCATTTTACCTTTAGTGAGCCAGTTGTTATGGCTGTTCCGGACTGTTTTTTCTCATACGCGCCATAATGGAAAGCGCAGAATGAACGCCCTGCAGGAAAGCCTTTTGATATTCTGTGTATTCCGGTTTCAGCGCTGCAACAAGATCATCTGCGTAGCAATGCCTTGCCACAATCGACAGCAGTTGATCAAAGATTTTCATCCGGCGCTGTGTAACCCATTCGCCTTGCGGTTCTAAAATAAGCGGCGGTCTGCCTTCCTTGCCGCACCGCTCGCAGGTAAAAGTAAGCTTTACGCTATGGCACAGGACAAGGTCTGATCTGCACCATCCGACTTGCAGAGGTTGTTCACAGTGGGAACAGAAGATTCTTGATGGAAACATCACGCCAGTATCCATACTTCTCCCTCCATAAATCAAGATAAGTCAGCCGGTTAATACTCACCCTCATTTAGCTGTATCACTAAGTAAAAAGCCTGCAAGATAACGCCATAAGGTTTTACCCTCATCACGCTATCCGGCAGGCTCCCGCACACAATCCGGCATTCTATTCTATTCTGGCCTTCTGCGGCCCTCTATCGCCTGAGCGGCAGCGCTTCACTGTGCCGTCAGGCTGTACAGTCTGTTTGATGAAATGGCTTCGTTGATCTTCCAATCCATACTGCCGCTGCATCCCGGCGGTAAGTTCCATGCCGGCACGGGCCAGGGAAAGCATTGCCGCATCAGAGGGAGTTTCCGGGTAACTCAGTAGACCGGCTATTCCGGATAACGTTTTTTGAGCATCCGTTATACACTTCCACAGCAGCTTTCTTTCTGTTTCTGTCATGATGCCGCTACCTCCTGGCTCATCATCATGTCATACAGTTTGGCTTTCAGCCGAATTACTTCCAGCTTAATTTCCTCGTGAGAATCTCTTAAATCGAGGTAATCCTGAGATATGTTAGCGTTAGCTTCCAATGCGCTTTTATGGGTTTCCTTCCAGCGGTTGCAGGTATCGCGCAGCGTGTCCCGCTCACGAATCACCGCATCCAGTTCCTGCTGCATCTTTTCTGTGGCCTGTTTGGCCTTTGCTTCAGCGATAACATCTATCTGACCGGTCATTGTGAACGCTGCATCAAAATCGATATTCTGCTCTGCCAGGTCAAAGGTTCCGGTAAAGGCAGAACCTAAATAGCTTTGTTCGCCTAAGTCAGCGACAATCTGCCGGATTTCTTCAAGGGCTTTGCGCTCCTGTTCCTTTGTGGTCATGTTCATTCCTCCCTCATTTTGTCATCCTTTACAGCTTGCCCCTGTCCCGCATACCTGATAAAATGAGGAATGACAGGGGTATTGGTAATGCTGTGCCTTTTGTCAATCCCGCCGCGATACTCTGCCAGGAGCCGGCGGGATTTGCCTTTACTGATCGCCCGGCACTCTTGGCACATGGTCTTTATTAGCCTCTAAATAGGCCGCCATAGCCTCAGCCATTAACCCGGAAAGGTCTTTGTCCATTTGTACTCCAAGTAATTTCATCATCTTTACTAAGTCTGAATCAACGTACACGGTGAATTTCATTTTTTCACCCATCGGTATAAATCACCCCCTTGTATGTAATTATAGTCATTTATGTATTTCTGTCAATATTTGTTTTATGTATTAACAGATTAACATAACGGATATTAGTGGACTTAATGTTATTTTTCTTCGTCTCGCTCCTTTATTTTCTTTAGCACATCCGGCAGCAGATACTGAGCTACGTCTGATATTGGCCTATCTTCCGGGTCATTGTATTGATCTATTACCTCCCGTTCACCCGTGTTTAGATTAACCTTGATAACTATCATTTTTCTCCCCCTTTCCGGTTTGCCCATTCATGGGTATAACTCCGAAAAGATTATACACCCTGTTCATCCCAAGAAGCTGGGATGTGCACCCTATGGAAGCAAATATGGTAATCAGTCTGCCGATCCGAAAGACATTCACTGCCCCTGTGGACATTGACACCTGCCCGGCCCAGGCGTAAAATGCATAGCAGAAACGGTTCCTGCCGTTGCCCCAGGGCTTTCCGCCGCTGGTCAGCGAAGGCAGGGTAGAATTACTTGCAGCCCGGCTCTATGGCCGGGTTTTGTGTTATCTGCTACCGGCAACAATGTCCACAGGGGTATCCTAGTTCAGGCCCCTTTAAATTTCTCATCCTCCATACCGCCGCGGGTCAGGACTATATGAGGCATTTGAGGAAGGATTAAAGCCGGAGATAAGGCTCCGCAGAGAGCGTTTAAACGTCCTTAGCCAGCGCAATGCCCTGCTATGTGCATCATCCACTGACTGCTTGCTTATGCCAAATCGCCTGCCTATGTCAGTAAGGGATTGATTGCCCCAATAGATAGCGGCCAGTACGTCCTGCTGCCGTTCGCTGAGTGGCCGCATAGCCTCCAGCAGTGCCGCCCTTACAAACAATACATATTCGTCATCCTCTAGCTGCAGGAAGGGCTCTTGGGAATGCTCATCAGCAATAAGATCTATCCGGCTATCCCCTTCACCGTCCTGTGCTAAAGGCTCATCCAGGCTAAAGGCAAACTGTGCGGCATCCCTCCTGCTCGTCTTTATCCCGGCCACTTCTGCAAATCTGGTTTTAAGTGTCCAATTCAGATAGGTGAGAAATTTGTATTCCCTTTCCGGCTTGTAATAGCGTATCGCTTCCAACATAGCCAGATACCCGGCTTGCTCCAAGTCCTCCATATCCGCCGCTGACCGGCCATCCAGATATTTAACGTACCAGTTCGCCTTTTTAAAAACAAACCGCTTGACCTGTGCCCATAGCACTTCCTCATATTCCCGCTGGCCTGCCTGTATGAGCAGGACTAATTCTTCGTTGGTCATTTCTGCCCTCCGCTTTGTCCCGGTTCTATGGCTACGTCTTGTCTCCCGGGGATTATGGGCATAAAAATCCTTTGGTTCTAATATTTGCTAACCCTTGAAGGTAACGAAAACCTTCCTCCTTACAAAGGGTGCTCATTAAGCGAGCACCCTTTGCCATTACTAGGGACGGCGTAATACTGGACTAATCATCTTTTTTCCGACTTGAATTTGCTAACCTTCGCAAAGGTTCAGGAAAGCCTACTCGGAGCTGCGCCTGCTTGATTAGCCACTCTTCAAAGGCTTTTGTCGGAATGACTATGTCCCTTCGACCGTTAAGAAAAGCCGGGAATGTCGGATCACATCGGCACAATTCCCGGATACGATTCTCTCCAAGTGGAGTAAGAGCGGCAGCCTCTTTTGGTGTAAGAGCCAGTTTCATGTTTGGCGGCAGATTATTCACAATATCACCTGTCTTTCTCCCTTTTCGCTTTTTGAGCGGCTATCCAGACGGTAAAATCTGCTTTCTCCACCCGGCGAGAATACCAATTGAGAAGTTAGGTATGCCCCCGGCGCCGGGGTTTAAATCCATTAACTCATATACCCGTCGGCGGGAGATGTGCAGGTAGTCAGCTATATGCTGAGCGGTTAGAATGTCAGGCAGTTGTTCTGCTGTGGCTATAGGGGCAATACCATTGGTTTCTGATAGCGTCATCTTTCTCACCTTTCTTTTACCTTTTAAGGACTATCATAACCATATTAGCCGCTTCCTTTACCAAGGCCCTGCCGCCACTTTATCCCCTCCTATTCACTCCAAGGCGTGTATTGACTCCAATCAACAGTAGTTTGCCCTTGTGCCGGCGGCGCGGGTTGTGTTTGTTGTGGCTGTTCAACCATTGCCAAGAGTGCATTAACATCTACACCCTGGGCCTGGAGTTCCGGCATTCTGGCTCGTATACCTTGTGCTATTTGCGCAGGAGAAATATTGTTAGACAATGCCTCCTGGATGTACCCCGATTCAACATCTTGTATGCTGCCTTGCGACTGTTGCGTTTGCTGCTGAAGCGGCTGCCCGTTGAGCTCCTGGGGCATGTGCTGACGAAGAAGGTTATATACTTCCGGATTTCCCTCATCAATGTAGGTCTTATTGCCGTAGATATCTGTGGTCTCCCGCCTTTTCGGGCGCGCGTTATTCAGCTGGCTAAAGTATTCGTTCATCGTCAGACTGCCCATGCCGGGAATGCTGATCGACTTAGTACTCGCATTATTACGAGCTGCCAGAGCCCGGATTCTATCAGTAGCAGCTGAAACATTCGCTCCCGACAGCCCCCTGTGAACCTCTGCCATCTGGCCGTCCGGGGTCTGAGCATAGGTCACATTGTAAATCTTACCATCCTCACCCTGTTCTTGCTGAGTAGTAAAGCTCTTGGCTCCAGCTCTTATAGCCATGGTCAGCATTTGGGTATCAGCCTTATCATAGCCGTACTGAGAAGCCCCTTTGTTGTATTTATTGGCAGCCGCCATAATCTGCCGGGCATCTCCAGACGAAAAAGCGTCGCCGAGTTCGTCCTGCGCCGTCGCTTGATATTGTTGCCGAACAGGAGTGTATTCCTGTTCAGCAGCTTCCATGGCCTGGCTTCTTGCCAGCCTGGCCGCATCTATCGGCGACATACCGGTTTTAATATAGGCAAGAGCCTTACCCCGGATATTGCCGTAATGCTTTTTCTGAAAGTCCTGCAGCGTTTGAGGTTGTGTCGGCTGCTGCGGCTGAAGATTGGCCGCCTGTTGGATCTCCGGCGGGACAGATACGCCTAAACCCGCTTGCGTTTGCGAACTGAAGGGGCTCTGATTAGGCAGACCGCCGGTATTCTGCCCGGCGCCAAGCGGCCCGTATTTCCACTGATCCGCGCCGGGTAAATCCTGTGCTGGTTGCTGATATTGTTCAGTTAGGCTGTTTACAGCTCCCCGGTCTGCATTTCTCTTGATTATAGCACTGCCGATATCTGCGAGGGCATTTGCCCATCCATAGGCCATATCAATCCCTCCCCTTAACCGCGAAGCCGTTTGCAAAATAGATATTCCGGCCCGTGGTTTTAAGGTCATAGACCGGCTCCTTGTCTGCGTTCACAGTAATAGAGACGACTTCTTTTATACCCCGGAGCCCGATGAGCTTTCTCCCGGTTAACGCCGCTGCTGTAGCATTTGCCAGGCCATCAACCGTTAGAAAAGGCTGTGTATCGGTAGTACCGACTGAGATTGTCTGCAACGGCTCTCCGGCTTTACACTGCTTTTTCGCGTTGACAAAAACATAATTATTCGGCGATATGCAAGGCTCCATCACTTCTATAACTTCTTCAATACAAGGCTTGTCATGCACATCCAGGGAAATAATCTTGTCCCCGACTCGGATATCCTTAATCTGCTTATCGACTGTCGGAGTTGAGATCACGGTTGAGCCGATAAAGCAGGCAATCGCTGAGCCTCCTTGGTTAGGCTGCTGCCCCAGGGAGCCTTGCTTCCATTGGTTAAAATTCGGCTGTTGGCCCATCTGTGCAGGATTCTGCGGCGTGTTATCGCTAAGCACTCCAGGCCCTGAAAAGTTGTAATCGTATTGCGGCTGCTGTTGTTGATTATTCATACCGACTCCCAGAGGACCTTGCTTCCATTGGTCGAATTGCGGCTGTCCTGATAGGCCCGCTCCCAGAGGCCCCTGCTGCCATTGGTTAAAATTCGGCTGCTGGCCTGGTTGCTGGTATTGTTCAGTCATGGCTTTCACCTGGCCCTTTTCAGCATTCCGCTTAATGATCGCGCTTCCAATATCCGCTATGGCATTCGCCGCGCCATAATGGAAGTTCTGCCCTTGCCGGGGCTGCTGCATTTGACTGAGCATCTGCAGGTATTTTCTTTGAACCTCAGTTAACCGGTTTTGATCGTTCGCCATTGGTATCGACACTCCTTTTCACTTTAACTATTTGGATCCATTTTATACTTGGCAATGAGCTCGTCAATCCTGGCCTTCCGCTGTTCAGGATTAAACAGATCTACCTGAATAGCACCGTGATCATCGTCCCCTACTATCGGCTGTGCGGCCTTGCCATAGGCCCGGTCTATTATTAATTCGCAAGCCCTGAGCCGGTCTGTCGGCTTTGCGGTTTTATCCTGCATAATGGCTATGACAGCCTCCAGCGCAGCAACGGTATGCGTCTTGACAAGCTCCTTGAATTCCTTTGGCTGTTTAGGCCGGCCTTTTGGATTATACGCTTGAAGATTCGCTAGGCTATTGGGGTTCATCCCGCGCTGGTATCGTGTTTTCGTCGTGTTCTCCGATTCAGCCATACCGGACACCTCCTTTCTGAGAACTACCTTTTAGGGACTGGGGAAACGGTAATGCTGTTTCTTTCTGTTTAACATGCACACCAGGTATAGTTTCCGCTGTTCTCTCAAATCTCGCCGTCAGGTCATTAATAACGCCTTCGCAAAATGTAAGGCTCTCATGTTCGCATAGTCCAGCGTCTTCTAATATGCGCCTTGCGGCTCTTAATTTGTCATCATCAAACGATAAGCCCACATCCACTGCCCCGGCAACATCCGGAGAATATTCCGTATATAGCACGCCATTAACTAAGAAAGCGATTCGGCAACCCTCAATTATGAGGAGTTCAGCCTCTAAAAAGGTTTTAACCCTTAGAGGATCTTCTTCACATCCCGCCGCCATGGTCAGTGGCCCATAGATTTTTGCCAGCAGCTTTTCCGCATCGGCATTTTTCATTAAAAAACACACCCTTTCAAAGTTTTTACTTGTCGCAAAACCACGTCATTACAGGATTCAAGCAGTTCACCCCGTGCTGGTAAAATGTCCACAGGGGGCAGGCCCCAAAATTTTAAGCGGTCTGGGTAGAGGAACAATCTACCCAGACATTGAAAGTTAGTTAACTTTTTTTTATTTTTTTTCATATGGGAAAGTTAGTGAAAAGCCCTCACCGGGTAGACCGTTCCTCTACCTGCAGTCATGATTCTGATTCTTGATCTTCCGTCAGAAAATCATCCACGCCGGCTGGTTTAAGCCTGATCCCGTAGGCTTTGCTTATGCCGTGCGATATTTTCACTTTAAAATCACGCGCTTTTAGCATCTGAGTGAATATCTTCGGCTCAATTCTGCGCCAGCCGTTATAACGCTGGTAGTCATCCCGCAGTTCGGTAGTTCTGGCAGTTGCTTTAGCATCGAGTTCACAGCGTTCTGCAATCCAATCGCCTAAAGAATCGTTTTCTTCCCGATATTGAGCGGTTGCCCTGGTGACTTCCTCCGGCTCCCCCAGTCCTTCCTTCTGCCACCGCAGGCAGCCCTCAACCATCCAGCGGAAAACCCCGTCCATCTCCTGCTTCAGCTTCTCTGCCAGGTTGTTATCCCTGGCCACGCTCTCAAACTTAACCTCAAAGGGCAGCAGTCTGATCCGCCGCCAAAGGGCGCCATCCTCTGCTTTGGCTCGTGGCATATGGTTGGTAAGCAGGACAATCAGAAACTGTGGCGAATAGGTGAATGAAGCTTTATAGAGAAACCGCGCCGCAATCTTATCTCCGCCGGTAAGCTGTTTAATCAGTGGTTCATCTAGCCGCTTGCCTTCCTGCGTCTCGCTGGCTATCACGAACCGCGCCCCACGTAAAGCCGCCAGGTCATGCGTGGGTTTTTGTCCTTTCTGCATCAGAAAAGCGTCCGTTGGAGTGGTTGTAGCGTAATCGCCCATGATATCAGCAAGTAGGTTGATCAATGTGCTTTTGCCATTGGCCCCTGAACCATGTGCAATGCACAGTATCTGCTCTGTCGTAACCCCAGCCAGGGCATATCCGGCCAGCCTCTGCACGAATGAAATCAACTCGGTATTACCAATGCCCAGGCCCATATCATCTGGGAATACCTCCGTCAAGAACTGCATAAACCTTGGACACTCAGCGCTGGGATCATAATTAACCGGCGCTATTTTTGTTATGTAATCGCTGGGGTTATGCGGCATCAGCGCTCCGGTTTTCAAGTCTAGCGTCCCGTTCAGGCAGTTAAACAGCCAAGAGTTCTGATCGAATTGATCCTGTCTGGCCGCCAGTGCCGGCAAATGTTGCGCCCCTGTTACCATGGCTTGTCTTTTGGCCAGTGCTTCATTTTTGGCCGCAAAGGATAACCACTTGCCCCTTTTATCTGGATCATCCTGAGCGGCGGCAACCTGCGCTGTTGCTATTACGCAATCATCCGCCGCTGCCATGACTGCCCCGGTATCATCTGCCTGCCACCGGCAGCCATCCCAGACAAGCCAGGGGCCTAATGTGGGGCAATAACGGAAGGCGTCTTTAAACATGGCCGCGAACCTGGCACTGTTTCCCATGTCAGACAGGCGGTCTGCCATCGGCGTAGCGGCGAATAGCCTCTGCAGCTCCTGCACGTCCACCGGCACCTGCCGAAAGTTAGGGTCATACCGGGCTGTTTGTCTTCTCAATGCTGTTTTTATGGTTATTTCGCCGTATGTGCAATCGCCGCGTGGCGCATCCCATTTATCCCGGAACAGTTTAGACTCCCGGAATAGCCGGTCAATCTGTTCCGGGTTCTGCGTCCAGAAGGCAAGTAATAAACACAGGGCTAAATCTGCTGCCGAATCATCGCCCCCGTGCAGGGAGGTATCGCCCCGATCATACAGCCGGGTAAACTTTTCCCCGTCTTTGGCAGCTCTCGCTCTCCTGAGTACTTCCTCATCAGGCAGGTATGCGCTTAAATCAAAGTCCTGGTCTGGCTCCGCCGCTTTAGGCTGTTCCTGGCCGGCATACCGGGCTTGTATCTGGGCAATCTCTTCCCCCCTGTGGTTAACATCAGCCGGCGAACCCGGCCAGCGCTTACCGGTAACAGTGAAATATCTGCCGGTGCTGTACATTTCAATATCCCCGCCGGCAATCACGCCCTTCTGTTTGTGCCAGGCAGTACTTGATAAGGCAGCCTTAACGAGAATATGCAGCCCGTTGCCGCTGGGGGAAACCTCGGTATAGCTGTCTAACTCGCGGACTATGGCCGCCGCTTCTGTGCTGATCTCCCCCCGCTCATTTAGGCAATTGTCAATGTCTATGCCGCAGTAAGGGTCATTCTCCTTAAATACAAACCCTACACCGGCCATACCCTCCCTTGAACACAGGGATAAAGCTTCTTCATACGTCCCCCAAGTTGCCGGATTTTTGATAGATGCTTGCCTGCCCGACTTTGGATTATAGGGCACTTTATCCGGCTTTTCTTGCCTGGCCGCTGCTTTGGCTGCCAGGCTACCCACTGCGGCAGAGCAACCAATTCCTGCGGCATGGTTGATTCGTGCATTGTAATATTCATCAACTCCTTTCACGAAAAAAGCCTGCATACAGCGCCATAAGGTTTAAACCCTCATCGCGCTGCCGGCAGGCTCGTCGCATCACAATCCGGCTTGATATTTTGTTTTTGCTCTCGGCGTCTTTTTCGCCGGCGTATTCGCTTCCCGTCTTCTGTGACCGTGACCTCTGTATAGTGAGTTGTTTTTTGTAGCTGGCCGCTGTTCTGTTGGCTCATGCTTGTTTCGCCTCCAGCAAAGGTTCTCTGGTCATCCTCTCCACCCACCAGGCCGGGATAAATACCCGTCGCCCGATTTTCACAGCGGGGATGCTCCCTTTACTGATTGCCAGATACACACCTGCCTTACTCATGGGGATAGGGCCGCCATTGGACTCCAGTAATTCAAGGACTTCATACAGCTTTTTGTCTGACATTTAAATTTCCTCCTTTTTCAAAACGTTATTTATACGTTTTGTTTTTCTATATAAAAGGCGTTTTCACGCCCTCATTTTACGGTCTTTCCAAGGATGCAGGGTTAACTTAACCCCTGTTTCTTTATCCTGCATTACTATTTCATCCCTACTGCCCTCTGTAACCTGAGCTATACGCCATTCCAAGATGTATTCTACGCCTTTAAAATCCTCAATATTAGGAAACCCTGCAGGAGCGGCTTCAACAAAATGCGGTCGTTTGTCTTTCTCCCAGTTCCCGAAATAGTCTATGCGAACCTGTGTCGGCACTTCAAGAGGAATAGCATATTCAGCCTTTATTCTTATCATCAGCCAGGCAAAAATCAGGGTATCAATAGCAATTTCCTTTTCAGGAAGTTCAGCGCCTGATGGGACTTCTTTATGTGATGCTTCTATAATGCCGTGATCTCCCTCTTGCTCGTAAGTAACAGTATTCTTATCCTGCCATTCCTGAAAATCTTTGTTTAAATCCTCCATATCCCCCCAGCAGGTTTCTGTAATAAGCCATCTGGCCTGCTCGCGAATCTCAGCAACTTGCTTTATACTGTGATCTTTTAGCAAATGAGCGGCAGCAAACGCCTCCCATGGGGTTTCAGGCGGATATTCAGTCCATCGGCCCCCGGCTCTACCTTTATTACCTCGGTCTGGAAAAGGCACTAACTCCGCATTAACCCACCGGCGCAATGTATCGCTGTGAATGCTTACACCAAGAGTCTCTAAACTTTGCAGCACTTCCTCACGTGTCACCTTTTCAGCACCTCTAATTCAAAACGTATTTAATACGGTATGTTTCATAGTATAGACTATACAGGCTTATCCGTCAACCCTCTTTTTACCTATTTTAATGTAGTATGGAGCTATATAGCTTGTCTGACTATTTCCAGTATGCTATATTAAAGCCAAGAAAATAATTCCAAATGGAGGGATTAAAGTGGTGAACAAATGGAAAGTGTTCGGTCTTGCAATTGCAACGTGGCTCGTATTTGCTTTGATTGCAAAAATGTATAGTGGAGCGATACGCATAGATCTGCTATCAGCGAGTTCTACAGTATGGTCATGGAGTTCTTTGATTATGGGAATTGTGATGAAGGCAAAGGCTCAACGATGGGCTGAATTCGGCTATGGTCTTGCGGCCTTTGTAGTTTGTCTGTTTCCCCTAGTTGGCATTATCGCGGGGATTGCCTACTTTGCCCGCTGTTATTATAAGATGGAGCAACTTGCGATTGTAAACAGGAATCAAGCAGGCTGAACGCAGAGAGGTAAAGGGGCTGCAATAGCCCTTTTTTCTTTTATATTTTTACTCTCTACGATGTATTGCCCCACAAACTGCCCCACAGCATAAATAAACGAAAAAAGCCCCCCAAGGCTTAACCCCTGGAAGGCTTGTTATTACTAAATGAAGTTATGGTGCGCCCGGCAGGAATCGAACCTGCGCACCCGGTTCCGGAGACCGGTGCTCTATCCCCTGAGCTACGGGCGCATTTTTTTCACAAAATCTATTATATCATAAGAAGAGCCTTCCTGTCTAATGATTTAAGAAATATTTTTCAGGAAATAAAATTCTCTGACTTCTTATTTCTCAGGAGCCGGGGCATTGCAGTTGGGACATTCTCTCCATTCCCGCTGCAGTTCGGCGCCGCAGGATGCGCATTTGGGCTTTAGTGTATTGGCGCAATAGGGACAGACAACGAAGTCTTCCTTTACAGTGCCGCCGCACATGGGACAGATCATCCGTTCTTCCACCGGAACAGACTCCACGTCAATGACTTCCGGTTGGGCAGCCGGTTGAACTTTCCGTTTCCGGCCAAAAATCAGATACAACGGCAGAGTGATGATGAGGAAGGCAAATGTGCCGAAAGCCCACAAAAGGGATGTCCAAAAGTCGTTGCCCTTCTCCCTGGAATCGTTATATACCCAATAGGCTGCCAGTGCTAGGATGATAAAGCTGATTATTGGAGACATTCGTAAATCCTCCCGTTAAATTTGTCTGTTTCCCTATTATACTATCTCGTCCAGCATTCATCAACCTTGAGACACAAAATTAGGCTGAGCGGCCGATGTTTTACTTGCCTTGCCGCGCCATCCGCTAAAGAATAAAGGAGAATAGCGGTAATATGCAGAATAAACTTATTCCTTATAGGTCATTCATCAAGCTAAAAACTATCTGGGAGGTATCAGGATGGACGATTTTAAAGCCTGGTCCAACGAGGCCCTGGGAACTAAGGCGGTTGCTGCCCTGGAGAAGAATAATTTTGCGGCTGCCTACGTAAAAACTAAGGAAGAAGCTATCGAAAAAATCCTGGCCATGATTCCGGCCAATGCCACAGTGGGAGTCGGCGGGTCCTGGACGATTAATGAGCTGGACCTGAGCCACACTCTGGAGAAAAAGGGCCATACCGTATACGATCATAACCGGCCCGGACTGTCGCCGGACGAAGCCCTGAGACTGCGGCGGCAGGAACTCACCTGCGGCGTTTTTCTCACCGGCACCAATGCCATCACCTTAGACGGCAAACTGGTGAATGTGGACGGCTCGGCCAACCGGGTGGCAGCTATGATGTTCGGACCGGAACAGGTCATCGTCATTGCCGGGGTGAATAAGATCGTGCGTGATACGGAAGAAGCCGAACGGCGCATCCAAACTTACGCCGCACCTATGAACAACAAGCGCCTAAACCGCCCCAATCCCTGTACCACCACTGGCATCTGTATGGATTGCCAGGGTCCTACCCGTATCTGTAATGTGACCACCATACTGCGGAAAAGGCCTTCCCTGACCAAAATGCACATCTTTATCATAGGAGAACAACTGGGCTTTTAAGAAACCGAATCCCCAACCTCTGCAGCCCCTTTCGCAAGGGGAACTGAAACACAAAGAGGCTTGACTCAAGGGTCAAACCTCTTTTTTGGTTTTGGTGGGCGATGACAGGATCGAACTGCCGACATCCTGCTTGTAAGGCAGGCGCTCTCCCGGCTGAGCTAATCGCCCGAATGGTGACCCGTGGGGGATTCGAACCCCCGTTCTCGCCGTGAAAGGGCGGTGTCTTAACCACTTGACCAACGGGCCGGTTTGGCTCCTCGAGTAGGACTCGAACCTACAACCACTCGGTTAACAGCCGAGTGCTCTACCATTGAGCTATCGAGGAAAGACATAATGTATTATAAATGATACAAACTGAAAATGCAATACCTATTATACAGGAACTAATTATGACCGGCTAGCAGTTCCTGGAGGAAGTTAGGCAGGACAAAGCAGCTTTTTTGCAGCTCGCTGTTATAGCAGCGGGTTTTAAAATCCAGCTTTCTGGGGGTAACGTTCAGTGGATCATATTGTTTCGAACCGAGGGTAAAACAATGGGCCCCACCCGGATAGATAGGAATCGGGGCAAGATACGTCCGGCAGATCGGAAACAAGGACCGGATGTCCTTGGTCAACCGCTTGATCAGGGGCTGATGATAAAAGGGAGATTCGGTCTGCTGCACAAAGAGGCCGTCCGGTTTCAGAGCCTTGAACACGTCCTGGTAAAAGGCATGAGTAAACAAGCCTTCCCCCGGTCCAATCGGGTCGGAGCAGTCGACGATAATCACATCATAGAGACTATTGGCCTGGCGCATATGCGCGATACCGTCGCCAATGGTCAGTTTCACTTTGGAATGATTTTGCCTGAGAGCCTCACTGGTCTCCGGCAGGTACTGCTTGCAGGCATCAACCACCATACCGTCTATTTCCACCATTTCCACCCGTTCCACCGTCGGGTGTTTGCTGGTCTCCCTCACCGTACCGCCGTCACCGCCGCCGATTACCAAAACATGTTTCGGCTGGGGATGAGTGCACAGAGGCACGTGCGCAATCATTTCATGATAGATATACTCATCAAAGACCGAGGTTTGAAAAACCCCGTCCAATACCAGCATACGGCCGAATTCCTGCGTATCCACAACGACGATCTCCTGAAATTCAGACCGCCCGCTAAACAATGTTTCTTTTACTCTGACTGTCAGGCCGAGATTTTCGGTCTGCCATTCCGTCAACATCAATTCCATAATATTCCTCCTCGGGTTATACTTTTTGCGTTATTATTTAATAGTAGCTTATGCAATGATGCGGCAAATTAACGATAAAGCAGCTTACGTTCCAGATCAAAACCGCAATATTCGCATTGATCCCGTTCATAGGCCCGGAATGCATTTTCCTGGCCGACTGCACCGCACTTGGAACAGCGCCGCCGAATCTGCAGCCTGGCATCTCCCGCTTTCCTGGCCCGCTGGATGGTTTCATAGGCGGCCTCAGCTTCCTCGGACAAGGGAAAGTCGATTTCTTCCTGTCCGGTATGGCGATGCACAACTTCCAGAATCCCCGCAATATTGCTGGAATAGACGTCTTCTAAAAGGTAATAGGGTATATCCCGCCAATGGCAGTCGGGAACGCCCGTGTCCCCGGATAAGAAATAAAGTCCCTGATCACTGATCACCAGGATCGCCAGCCCTGCTGCCTCATGAGTAATCCGATACACCCCGTAGATTGTCTGACCCGCCCATAACAAGGGCGGCGCCGCTTCAATTAACCGCCGGGTGACTCCATCCAGTTGGCTCCAGGCCGGATACACCTGAGTAAAGGACTGATCGGCAATAAAGCGGCCCGGTATCAGCGCAATCGTCGCCTGTTCTGCTAGAAACTCCCGCAGGATGGGGACGATTTTATCCAGCTTGCGCTGATAAATTATCAGGGAAGGTGTAGCCAGGAGCGCCATCCGAATAGCCGTCCGGCTGCGCAAAAGATACTGCTGAAGACGATCCGCCAGTTGCTCCGGATGAGGGCAATATTTTAAAACGACGCTGAAAATATCGGTTTCCCAAGGGGGGGGAGATACCCTTTTTTTCTCCGACAAATTGATTTTTGTCTGAACTTTCGCCTTTAATTTGTTTGCCCATTCCGCAGCTGCTGCCTGGATGACATCATCCGGCAGACCCTGGTGCTTTTTCTCGGCAACAAACTGTTCGTAGACCCGGATGATATCCTCGACGGTTTCCACATCATCATACCGGCAGTCCGACGCTTCTTTCGAGACTGCCGCCGACAAGTTTCCGCCGCAAAAAGGACAAAACTTATATTGCCGGGCCTCGACCCGGCTGCGGCAGTGCGGGCAATTTTCCGCCGCATTTTCCGCTGTTTCGAATTGTACCACAATAGCTCGCCTCCTACGTACATGCCGCGCAATTTTCTGTCCTATATCATACCATACGGGTCAAATTATACAAAGGATTTCTTTTCCAAATAACTTATAAGTTTTTAGAAAATTCTTCTTATAGCCGATAAAGTGCACAGACGGTACTGTTCATCCGGGGCAGCGGCGGCCGAAAGCGGCAACAAATGGTTGCGCCAGACGCTAAAACAATATATAATACGGACAATTACCCTCTACCCGAGAATCATTTTCAGGAGGATGCCATGCGAGTACGATTCGGCTATGTAGCCAAGGCCCTGGGAATTCCCAACGGCTCCCCCAATCAATCGATCACCCTCAAAAAGCTGAAAAAAGTCGAAGAACAGCCGGAACAGCTGGACCTGCTGCGGCGGATCCTGGCTCATAATCTGGAAGCCACCCGGCAAGTTTTGTATTATAATCAGTCCCGCCGGATTAATGTATACCGGTTTAGTTCCCGTATGGTTCCTTTAGCGTCACATCCGGTAACCAAAGGCTGGGATTATATCGGAGAATTCCGGTCCCAATGGCACGAAATCGGCGCCTTTGTTACCACCCACGGTGTTAGAGTCAGCGCTCATCCCGACCATCTAACGCTGTTGAGCACCCCAAAGAAGGATGTCCTGGCGGCCGCCCTGCGGGAATTGGCCTACCACGGGGCCATGTTCGACGCCATGGGACTCCCCTATGCCCCCCAGTTTGTCCTTCATGCCGGCGGAGTATATAAAAACAAAGCATCTTCCCTGGAGCGGTTTGTGAAAGAGTATCAGCAGCTGCCGGATAACATCCGCCTGCGGATCATAATTGAAAACGACGACAAAAGTTACGATGCGTCAGACGTGCTGCCCCTCTGCCAGAAACTGGGGTGCCCCATGGTATTTGACCTGCATCATCACCAATGCCTGCAGCGCGGGGAAAATCTGGGCGAGTTATGGGCGGACATCGTGGCTACGTGGGGAGAGCATACCCCAAAAATCCATTTATCCAGTGCAAAAAGCGCCAAAGATCCCCGGCCTCACGCTGCATATGTCCATATTGATGATTTTCTGCCATTTTTGCATATAGCAAAAGAATTGGACCGGGACTTTGATGTCATGCTGGAAGCCAAAGAAAAAGACCGGGCCTTGGCCGTATTGATGAAAGACCTGGAAAAAGCAAAAGGCATCAAACGGCTGGAACCGGCCAGTATTGTATTATAATATCGATAAAGGCCCCATTGGCTAAACCTACTTCAATACGCTGACTTTCACCTTCAACACCACTTTTTTCACCTGAACCCTGCCGGCGGGTCCCAGGCAGCATGGCCGGTGCACATCCGCCGGCATAAATACGGCATAAGATCCGGCATCGAGAACCAGATCCACTTCGTCTTTCACCGTTTTATAGAAAACGGCGTCTTTCTCGGCCAGCTTGTCTTCCGCCACTTCACAATCGGGTGTTAAACGGGCAAAACCGATACATTCCTGCCCTTGAGCCACATACTGGACATCGGCATATTTGGCATGGGTTTCAGCCTTGCGGTCTTGCTTAGGCTGAGGCTCATATTCCTGCACCAGCGCAAATAAGATATCACCGTCAATTTCATACCGGCCGGCCGCTAGCTTAGAAAAATCTGTATTTTTCAGGTATTGCAGCCCCTTTTGCAGCAAGGGATGAAACAAAAACAGTTCCTGATCCAGATTTTTCATATCTCCCTGTATCATGCTGATCACTCCTTCGCCTTAATATTGGCAGTCTTTATATTTTCCATAATACCTGTAAAATCCCTTCTTTGCTTTTCTTTTTCGCGGGTTTATGTATTTACCCTCTCTGCATACTAAAATTTTCGTGCCTTTATTTTGCTGACAAATATTTTGTTTTGTACTTTTTTTTGCATTTCATGTCCTTTTATACAGGATTTTTGTACTTGTTGGCGAAATGAATTGTACAACAAGTTCCCGAAAAGAAAACGAGGTGCTGTCATGATTACGGAGGAACTAAAAAACCAAGTCGGCCAGACGATCGACGCCCAGTCGTCCCGGATTATCGGCCTGGCAAAGGAGATCCAGAAAAACCCGGAATTGGGTTACAAAGAATACAAAACTGCCGCTCTGACCGGCGGTTTTTTT
The DNA here is from genome assembly GCF_000219125.1 of Acetonema longum DSM 6540. Taxonomy (NCBI): domain Bacteria; kingdom Bacillati; phylum Bacillota; class Negativicutes; family Acetonemataceae; genus Acetonema; species Acetonema longum. Next base: position 25,366 of record NZ_AFGF01000017.1, on the reverse strand, counting down.
AAGGAACTGGGCCTTTCCTGCCGGGAAGGGCTGGCGATTACCGGTGTCCGGGCCATGCTGGAAGGTGGACAGCCGGGTCCCAATGTAGCCGTGCTGGGGGAACTGGACGCGGTCATCTGCCCCGATAGCCCTGATGCCGACCCCCAAACCGGAGCTGCCCATACCTGCGGTCATTTTCTGCAGATAGCCGCCATGGCCGGGGTGGCGCTGGGGCTGGCTGAAAGCGGCATAGCTCCCGAACTGGCCGGCCGGGTCAGTTTTATGGCCGTGCCGGCGGAGGAATATATAGAGATTGCCTACCGGCAGCAATTGAGGGAGCAAGGCAAAATCCACTTTCTCGGCGGCAAGCAGGAACTGGTCTACCGGGGCGAATTCGACGATGTGGATTTAGCGATGATGATCCATTCCCAAAAGAATGCTCCCCGGCCGCTGGTAGCTCTCGGCGATTCCAGCAACGGCTTTATCGGCAAGACCATTCAATATATCGGCAGAGAGGCTCACGCCGCCGAGGCGCCCGATCAGGGAGTCAATGCCCTGAACGCCGCCATGCTGGGCCTGATGGGCATCCATGCCCTGAGGGAAACCTTCCGGGATTCCGATATCATCCGGGTCCACCCGGTCATCACCAAAGGAGGTGATCTAGTCAATACGGTACCGGCTGACGTACGCCTGGAAACCTATGTCCGGGCCAAAACCATGGCGGCCATTGACACTACCCACCACAAGGTGGACCGGGCCTTAAAAGCCGGCGGCGATGCCATTGGAGCTCAAACCGTGATTAAGACCATTCCCGGTTATTTGCCTCTGGCCAGTTCCCGGTCCATGAATTTGTTGTTTAAGGACAATGCCGCCCGGCTGATCCCACCGGAACAAATCATCAATGCCGGTCATTTTGGCGCTTCCACTGACATGGGGGACATCTCCCATCTCCTGCCATCGCTGCATCCCTTCGTAGGCGGCGTTTTCGGAGCCCTGCACACCAGAGATTTTAAGGTGGCTGATTATCAAGCGGCCTGTGTTCTGCCGGCCAAGCTGATGGCCATGACTGTCATTGATTTACTGGCCGACGGAGCCAAACAGGCCAAAGACATTCAGCAGCAGTTCAAGCCGCTCCTGACCAAGGAGCAATATCTTAAAATACTGGAAGGGTACTTTTCTTAACTTTAGAATTAAATTAAGAGGTGAACGTAATGATTGACGCGTTGAAAAACTGGAAACTGCATGCCATCGTAGCCACACTGGTGATTGTTTCAGAACTCATCGGCATGATCCAGTTCAAGGTAGGTCCGGGGATGGTGATCCTGTTGCCCATGCTTTATGCTCTTATTTTCGGTATTTTATTAACTCCCAAATTCCTCAAAATCGCCAAGGACAAAGACATGATCGATGCCAGCAGCCTGATTACGATTACCCTGATGCTGTTAATGGCCCGCTATGGCACTTTGGTCGGTCCTACCCTGCCAAAGATCATTCAGACCGGCCCGGCCCTTATTTTACAAGAATTAGGCAATTTCGGCACCATCTTTTTGGGCGTACCCCTTGCGATCTGGCTGGGCTTAAAACGGGAGACCATCGGCGCTGCCCATTCTATAGCCCGGGAACCCAACGTGGCTTTAATCGGTGACATCTACGGGCTAAACAGTGCCGAAGGGCGGGGAGTCATGGGCGTATATATCTGCGGCACCGTGTTCGGAACCATTTTCTATGCCCTGATGACCAGCTTCGCCGCTGCGCTGCTGCCGCTCCACCCTTACTCCCTGGGCATGGCTACCGGGGTTGGCAGCGCCAGTATGATGACAGCTTCCGCCGGAGTTTTGGTTACCATGTTCCCGGATATGAAAGATCAGATTCTATCCCTGGGTGCTGCCAGCAACATGCTGTCGGGCTTGTACGGACTCTATATCTCCCTGTGGATGTCCCTGCCCATGACCGAATGGCTGTATCGCAAGCTGTACCGGCTTAAATTCGGTGTGCCGGCGCCGGAAAGAGAGGCAAAAGCATGAATTTCTTAAACATTGCCGCAGTCACACTGCTCACTGCCGCCCTGACGCTCATCGCCAATCTGGTTGGCCATAAGAACGGAATCATAGAGTCCCTGCCTGGAATGCTGATTTTAGTCGGCATTTGCTTAGCCGGCATCCTCATCGCTAAAGTGATTCCTGTAAAAATCCCCAGCGTAGCCTATATCGTCGTCATTGGCTGCATGATCACCTATCCGGCTTTTCCCGGCGCAAGCGCTATCAATGCCTATGTGGCAAAAGTAAACTTTCTGTCCCTGACCACCCCGATTTTGGCTTACTCCGGCCTGGGCATCGGCAAAGAACTGGACAGTTTCGCCAAAACAGGCTGGAAACTGATTCTGGTGGCCTGTGCCGTTTTTGTCGGCACCTTCCTCGGCTCAGCCCTCATTGCCGAAGTTGTTTTGCGCATGATGGGCCAGATCTAGCATAAGCAAAAACGGCTGTGCCCCTTTCAGGGCACAGCCGTTTTTCTCTCAGACAACCATTTTTTGCGCCAATACTTTCACTAAACTGCCCCGGGTAATCAATCCTACCAGATTTCCCGCGTCATCAGTAACCGGTAAATTGGAAAGATTATGGTCGGCCATCAATTGAAGGGCCATTTTTAAATTCTCGTCAACTCCCGCCGTCACTTTCGGCGGAGTCATAATCTCTTCCACCCGCTTAGCTTCATTGATTTTATGGTGGATCTCCAGTGCGGTGACGATTCCACACAGTCTTCTGCCCGGGCCAATCACCAAAAGGCTGTCAACCAGACTGCGCCGCATGTGCTGCAAAGCCTTTTGCAAACTGAGATCCGGCTGGCACACGACCGGCTCAGTGATCATGATCTCTTTGACCGAAATCCATTCCGGCTGCTGCACTAGCCGCCGGCTGCCCAGAAATGTCTCCACAAACCCATGAGCCGGATTGGTCATCAATTGTTCCGGTGTATCGACCTGCAGTATTTTCCCTTCTTTCAGGATAGCGATACGGTCGCCCAGTTTAATGGCTTCATCCATATCATGGGTCACGAACACTATTGTTTTCCGGACTTCCTTTTGCAGCCGCAGCAGTTCATCCTGCAGGTTGCCCCGCGTAATCGGGTCCAGAGCGCCAAACGGTTCATCCATTAGAATAATGTCCGGATCAGCCGCCAGCGCTCTGGCCACTCCCACCCGCTGCTGCTGCCCGCCGCTCAGTTCACGGGGATATCGGCTCAGATAGTCCGCCGGCAGGCCGACGAGTTCCAGAAGTTTAAGGGCTTTCTCCTGACATTCGACCTGATTAGATCCTTTCAGACTGGGGACCACGCTGATATTTTCCCCGATCTTCATATGGGGGAACAAGCCGACGCTTTGAATAACATAACCGATGTTACGCCTTAATTCTACCGGATCGAAACGTTCAATATCTTCCCCGTTGATGCGAATCGTCCCTCTGGTGGGTTCAATCAACCGGTTGATCATCCTCATGGTCGTTGTTTTGCCGCAGCCGCTGGGACCGATTAAGATCAATATTTCCCCGGTTTCCACTGTTAGTGATATGTCCTGTAATACAACTGCCCCGCCGGGATAGGTTTTGGATACCTTAATTAGTTCAATCATAAAACCGCCCCCTACTTGAGCAGGCCTTGTTGTTGCAGAAACTCCCGGGCGACTTTGACCGGATCCAATTTCTGTTCATCCACTTTATAGTTTAATTCCGTCATGGTTGTTGTGGATATTTTACCGCTTAGCTTTTCCAGTTCTTCTTTCAGACCTTTATATTGCTCCAGAGTTTCATTGCGGATCAGAATCGCGGCTTCGTAGGGAGGGAAGAATCGTTTGTCGTCTTCCAGCACGACCAAATCAAAGGATTTAACCCGGGAGTCTGTAGAGTAGGCGATGACCACATCCACCTGCTGACTTTTCACTGCCTGATACACCAAGCCGATTTCCATCGGGAATGTTTGCCCGAATTTAAAGCCGTATAACTGGCAGAAGGCCGCGTAGCCGTCACCTTCCCGCTCCAGAAAGGATGTGTCAGTACCCAGCCTCATATTGGCGGCAACCTTAGCCAGATCAGAAACTTTTTTTAAGCCGTACTTTTCGGCAACATCCCGCCGTACCGTGAGAGCGTATGTATTTTCAAAACCGTAAGGTTTCAGCCAGGTTTGCTGAAACCTCTTTTGGTATTCGTTCTGAACATGATCAAACGCCTTCTCAGGGTCCCGGATCGGTTGATCCATCTCCAATGGGCCGGTCATTTCGGTGCCGGTATAGCGGCTGCTGATATCGATTTCTTTATTGATCATGGCCTGATGGGCAATGGTGGAAGTACTGAGGTTGGTGACGTGGTCTACCTGATAGCCCAGATTTTCCTCAAGCAATAGTTTGATCATTTCCGCCAGGATGACCGATTCGGAAAAGGTTAAGGAACCAACCCGGACGGGTTTGACTTTGCTGTCCGTTGGGATCGACGTAGAGCCGCAGCCTGCGGTGAAGGTAATGAACAATATGCCGATAACCAGCAATGCGATACATTTTCTCATCGTATTCCTCCCTTTATTCTGCTCCCAGGAGGCGGCTGCAAAAATCCTATCTGCCTGACTGCTCCTGCAGTCACTTGCGGCTCGGAAATAACGGAGTTTTGCAACGGTCTCCTCTAGGCTCTGCTTACGCGCAGCCTTCTCTCAATGCAGCTCAGTAAATAATTGGCGCCCAGCGCCAGAATTACGGCCGGAACGGCGCCTGCCACCACCAGCTTCAGCCGGGCGGTAGCCAGGCCGGCGACAATCAGCCTCCCCAGGCCGCTGCCGCCTACATAGGCGGCTAATGTTGCCCAGCCAATGATCACGATTGTAGCGATCCGGATGCCGGCCAGAATGGTAGGCATCGCCAGTGGCAATTCGACCCGCCACAAAATCTGCCACCGGGTCATACCCATGCCGGTGGCGGCCTCCAGCATCCCTTTGTCCACTCCGTCCATTCCAATGACCGTATTGCGCAAAATCGGCAGCAATGCGTAGAGAAACAGGGCTACAACCGCCGGCGTATCGCCCAGGCCCAGCAACGGGATCATGAAGCCCAAAAGGGCCAAACTTGGGACGGTCTGTATCGTATTCACAACTGCAAACACCGGTTTTTGCGACTGTTTATGACGGGATAAGAGAATTCCGGCCGGAATCGCACAAAGCACCGCAGCCCCCACCGCAGCGACCGTCAGCAGGATATGTTCCCAGGTGGCAGTGATGATCCGGACATGTTGTTCCACAAAATACAGTACATAATCCATAGCATCACCCTCTTACTCGTTTTGCGCTGTCCCATCGCAACTTTTTCTCCGCCAGCCCTAAGATCCCATCGGCCAGTATGGCCAGTATGGCCGCCAGAATGGCCCCCACCATGATTTCAGTATTATCGACTTTGGTGATACCGCGGAAGATAACCTTCCCCAAGCCGCTGCCGCCAATCAGCGCGACCAGAGTTATCATAGCCACTGCAAGGACTGACGCCGTGCGTATGCCGGCCAGTATGACCGGCATAGCCAATGGCAGCTCCACTTTAATCAAAAGGTCTCGCTCAGTCATGCCCATCCCCCTGCCGGCATCAATGAAACTCGGATCTACATTGGTAATGCCTGTATATGTGTTCTGAATAATCGGCAGCACAGAATATAAAGTAACGGCAATAACGCCGGCTTTAGAACCGATGCCGACAAACGGCATCAGCAGCGCAAACATGGCCAGAACCGGAATGGTCTGAATAATGCTGGCTAAATTCAGCACTGGCTTTGCCAGGCGCGACAGTTTGGCGATAAAAATGCCGGTGACAATACCTGCGCTTACCGCCATTGCAATAACCCAGGCCGCCATTGTCAGGTGGTCGACGGTTGTTTTCACCAAATAATCAGACCGGGTGGTCAGGTACGTCGTCCAATCCATCAGAGTCCCCCCTTCTATGGTGACCGTCATTTTTCAGGCAACAGGACATTATTTGCCATTTTATTACTAACAATTTAATAATATATGTAAGTTGTTATATGATCAATCACGCTATGAGGTCCTAACAAGAGATTAACTGAGTTATCCTGCCGCTATTTCCATATTACAAGATGATTTGGACTTTTTTAGTAAATTCAATAAAATACTCTGTCCGCCATCATGCGTATACAGAGTATCCAGCTTTTACTTATAAAGGTGCAAAACCCTCGGATAACACTTTGTTATAAAGAATGGCAGTCTTTATTTATTGGCATCATCCAGGTGCGCCAACTAAAACAGCTCAAAAAAAAAAGAGGGCCTGCGATCATCCAATCGCAGGCCCTCTTACATTTATGGGATATCTCTATCGGTTACTTCGCTTGCAGCCGCAGTTTCTACAGCCGAAACCAGTACTTTATCCACTCGTGCCCGGTCCATATCCATGATCTCAAACCGCCAGTCCTTCCAGATAAAATGCTCGGAAGCGGCGGGAATATGTTCCAGATAGGATGTGACAAACCCACCCAGGGTCTGATAGTTTTCCCGATTTTCCGCCGGCAGTTCTTCTACAGCCAGCAAGCTTTTCAAATCCTCCACCGGCAGCATGCCATCCACCAGCCAGGACCCGTCCGCCCGCTGTACAATGGGAGGCGCGGCGGCATCTTCGGCCAAAGGCATAACCCCGACAATCTTTTCCAGAATATCATTCAGGGTGATGAGCCCCAGCATGCCTCCATACTCATCAATGACCAAGGCAATATGGGTGCCGGATTTTTTGAAGGATTCCAGGATTTCCAGTCCGCTCATACTGCGGGGCACAAACAGCGGCGTGTGCAGATGCTCCGCCAGAACAAACGGTCTGCCAGCCAGAGTTTCGGTCAGAATGTCCCTGGCATAAATGATCCCTACCACGTCATCCAGACTTTCCCTGCCCACGGGAAAGCGGGAATGAGGACTTTCCCGGACGATATCCAGATGAACATCCAGTCCTTCCTCAATATCCAGCCAGTCCACCTGGGTACGGGGCGTCATCAGGGCGCTGGCCCGGATATCGTCCAGTTGGAAAACCCTTTGCACCATATCCTGCTCGGCTTTGTCAAAGGTCCCATCTTTGGCGCCGTGCTCTAAGAGCAGGTATACTTCTTCCTCAATGACCGCCGGTTCACTGGCGGTATTCGCTGGCAAAAACCGCAGGACCAAGCTGGTGATCTTGCTTAAAAGGGCCACAATCGGGGAGAAAAGGCCGGCAAATACGGTAAGAGGCGAAGCCACCATAACGACCACTGATTCAGGCCGGGTCAAAGCGATCTGTTTAGGCGCCAGCTCGCCGAATATCATCGAAATAAACGCCAGAACGGTTACGACGAGCACCAGGCTCAAGCTGTAACTATGGGGAGCCAGATAAGGTATTGTTTTCAGATACACTGACAGTCCGTCTGCCAGTACCGTGCCGCCCAAAGCACCGATACAGATGCCGCTGAGGGTAATCCCCACCTGCAGCGCGGGCAGCAGCCGATCCGGCTGGCGGACAGCTGTCAAAGCCGCCTGGGCTCCTTTTTTTCCTTCCTCAGCCCGCATCTCAAGCCGGGCTTTCCGGGCAGATACGACAGCAATTTCGGCCATAGAAAAGAAACCGCTTGCTACAACCAAAGCAATAATGAGTCCTATCACCAAACCTATAGACTCCGTATCCAAATGTTTTGCTCCACTCCTCTGATCCCAGATTATCCCGAAAGAACGATCTGGTACCATTATATCATAAGCTTCCCATTTCTGTGAACCATTGGACTTTTCAGCGTAGCCTTTTTCAACGGCCCCCCCCTAAGGTAAGAGTGGCCCGCAGCAGCACCTCTACCCCCCCGGGCAAGGCGGTCTCATCAATATCGAATTTAGGGTGATGTTGGGGATAGACAATGCCTTTTTCCGGGTTGCCGGCGCCGACGAACATAAAGGCGCCGGGAGCCTTTCCCAGATAGAACGAAAAATCCTCCCCGCCCAGTACCGGTACAATTTCGATGACTCCATCCCTGCCCAGGGCTTGTTCTCCGGCTTGGGCGATGACCTTGGAAATTGCCGGATGATTGATAACCGGCGGATAACCAAAAATCGCATCCAATTTATATTGAGCGCCGGACGCCTGGCAGATCCCCTGGCAGATTTGGTGAATCCGTTCGAAAATCCGCTGACGCGTCGCTTCCTGGAATGTACGGACCGACCCTTTGATGACCGCCACGTCCGGAATCACGTTAAAGGCTTCTCCCGACTTAAACATACCCAGGGACAATACCGCCGGTTCCATAGGGTCCATATTGCATCCAGTGATCGTTTTTAAGGCCACCACGATCTGGGCTCCGATAAAGATCGGGTCTACGGTCTGATGAGGCATGGACCCATGTCCGCCCCGCCCCTGAATGGTCAGGGTAAACGCATCCGGCGACGCCATCATCCGACCATAAGTCACCCCGATTTTGCCGGCAGGCACCGCCTGCCAAAGGTGAGCCCCCAGCACATAGTCCACGCCATCCATGGCGCCGTCGGCAATCATGGCTTCCGCCCCACCGGGAAACTTTTCCTCGCTGGGCTGGAACAGGAAACGCACGCTGCCGGCCAGTTCAGCCTGCAGTGACTTCATGCTTTTGGCCACCCCCAGCAGCATGGCCGTATGACCGTCATGGCCGCAGGCATGGCAGATGCCTGCATGTTGGGACCGATAAGGTTGATCGATTTCATCCTGCAGCGGCAGGGCATCCATATCCGCCCGGATGGCCACCCGCTTGCCGGGCCGGCCGCCTGTAAATTCAGCAATGACCCCGGTGCCCGCCGCCGATCGTGGCGAAAGGCCGCACGCTTTCAGTTCCTCCATGACCTTCTCCTGCGTCCGGTATTCCTCGCCGCCCAGTTCCGGAAACATGTGAAAATGACGGCGCAGGGAAATCACATAGTCCTTCTGCCCTGCCGCTAAAGCTTTAATATCAGTCATAGTGTAAAACCTCCTGCCTAATCGTCTGTTGCTCACTGTAAGATATAGTCTTATTGTCCGCCACCAGCCCCGAAAAAGCAATATAACCGGACCAGCTTTGTACAACCAACGAAAAAAGCGGATAATCCGGTATTTCACCGACATCCGCCATTTTCTCATTCAGTTGAAAGCCATCGCAACCAGGTCTTTTCAATGGTCCCCTGCCCGTTTTAGGGTAAAGACCGCCATCTCCGCCGGACAGTTAAACCGGAAGGGCATCCAATGACCCGCCCCGGTACTCACATAACCATACCGATTTTTTTCCTGATACAAACCCCGGGTATATTTAAAGGCGAAGGCAAAAAGAGCTTGCCCAAAAAGCGCCACTTGACCGCCATGAGTATGTCCGGTCAGACTCAGCGGGATATTGCGTTCAAACCCTGCGGTGATGAAGTCGGGATGGTGGGCCAAAAGAAGCGTGAATGCCTGATCCGGAATGCCCTGCATTGCTGTATCCAGATACCTTCTGGCGACGTTCAGCCGGTCAAAAGCATCATGGGTTAAGGGATAGTCCACACCGGCAACATACAGCATATCGTTACCCCGCTGCAGCCGGACATGCCTATTATCCAGCAACGGAATGGAGCTTTGAGTAAACTCCCGGCGCACCCGCTCAATATCGCGAAAATACTCGTGATTTCCCAGGCAATACAGAATTCCCAGCGGCAGGGAAGGATGCAGCCCTTCGATCTTTGCCAGCGCCGGCTGCAGCAAGGCCAGGTCATCGACAAAATCGCCGGTGATGACCAGTAAATCAGGCTGTTCCTCCCGGATCATATTCAATAGGCGATCCAGCTTTTTTAATGAAAAAAACAGACCGAGATGCGTATCTGAGATCTGCGCCACCTTCAATCCGTCAAAACCTGCCGGCAAAGAAGGAAACGGCAGCGAAATCCGGGTAGTGGCAATGTAGGTCTCGGCGTTGACCACCCCATAGGAAGCCAAACCCATACTCAGCACCGGGGCAGCAGTCAGCACTCCGGATATAAACTGCCGGCGGCTGACTGCCGATACCGGCTGCGGCACCTGCCGCCCTGCTCTGCGCCGCGGGTTGCCGAATCGGTACAATCCGTACCAAACTGGAAACAGGGCTAAAAGCACCATCACCCCTACATTCCAGATGATGGTCAGATATACCAGAATACCCAGCCAAGCTGTCTGGTCAGTCACCATGCGCAGGGAAATGATGCGGCCCGCCCCATAGGTCACCAGCGACAACACCGTCATGGACCAAAAGGCCGGTAAAAACCAGCGGCGCTTATACACATCCGACAGCCGCGCCAGCAAAATGCAGGCCAGACCATTTAGGCCGAGAATCAGTCCGACAGACAATACATTAAATATATACCAGGCAAGATTCCTCATCCCATATACCTGCTCTTTACTCAATCTAAATATTACGGTGGGGAAAGATTCCTCCACGGATCGACCGTACATCAGAAATATTAAAAAATGTGTCAGGGGCAGTCTCGTCCAGGATCTGCAGAATCCGAGGCAGATCTTTGCGCTTGACGGTAACGATAAAGACTTCCCGGGGGCCGGATCGGCCCTGTCCGCTAAGGCTGGTGAAACCAAAGTCGCTTTTGCGCAGGCGGTCCAGCAAGTCCTGGCAGTAATCCTGGCTGGGGAAAATCTGGATGGCTACATATCCTACCGCCATCCTCCCTTCAACATATATTCCCACCAGATTACCGGTGGCAAAACCAGCGGCATAGGCTACGATTTTAATCGGATCGGTTATACCACTACCAATCACTGTGCTAAGAGCCGTAACGAAAATCGTCACTTCCACAAAACCAATGAGCGCGGCTGGCATCGCATAGCCCCGGGTCAATAGCAGCAGCCGGAAAACATCAAGGGATACATCCATAACTCTGGCGAAAAAAATAAAAAGGTACCCGGCGAACGGATGGGCAACTAAGGCAGTAAGCATGGCTCCCTCCCCTGGCATGAATAGTGAACACAATTCTTCCCACGGCAATAGTATATACTAAGCGACGTGATCTTAACTAGCATTTTTTTATCTGGGGGCCTTTGAAAAAGGCCCATTTCCAGGCTGCAGATGAGCTTTGCAACAAGATTCCCAGAATATCGAATAGAGTATGGATGGAGGGATTTAGTTGAACAGAAGTTTTGGTAAAATCGCCAAACAAGTAACGGAGTTCTCTTCCTCCGCCGCGGTGGCGCTGGAGCAAATGAATCATAACCTGGCACTGATTAAAAATATCATAGTGAACCAAAAAACTATCATCCAACAAAACGATAAGATAATTGAGCTTCTGACAAATAACCACCGGCAGACGGCGAACGAAAACGAATCCGCCGAACAACCGATAAACCCCTAGACTGAAAAAATAGGTCCTGACCGAACAACCGGCCAGGACCTATTCTGTAATTAGACTCTGATTTTAGGCGATTTTTTGCATCATTGCCCGTAACTCTGCTCCGGAAATGGAGTCCTGTTCCTGCAGCACGCCGACAATACGCTGCAAGGCGTCGCTGTTCCCGGCTAACAGGGCATTCACTTTATCGCCCGCGTTTTGAATGATGCTCCTGACCGTCTGATGCAAAAGATCTCGCGGCAGATCGTCAGCCGACACCACTCCCAGTTCGGATAACCCGGCAAACACGATCTGTCTGGCCACATCTGTCGCCTGCTTAAAATCGTTCGCCGCTCCGGTGCTGCGGCTGCCCAGCATCAGTTCTTCCGCCGCTGCTCCGGCCAGAGCCACGGCAATCCGGTCTAAAAGCTGGTCTTTGGTGTATAGATAAATATCAGACTCTTGGGTCTGACGCACATAACCTAATGCGTTGTTACGGGCAGCCACATTGACAGTGGCCACTGACCCGGGCCGGGTCAGTTCGCTCACCAGGGCATGCCCGGCTTCATGCACCGCTACCCGCTGCTTTTCTTCGGCGACTGGCGTCCTGTCCAGCTTTTCCCCCAGAATAACTTTTTCCACGGCACTGCGCAGATGACGCATCTCGATTTGACCGGCGCCGTCCCGCAAGGCCAGGATAGCTGCTTCATTGGCCACATTTTCCAGGTGGGCCCCGGAGAAACCGAAAGTATCGGCGGCAATTTCTTCCAGGTCTACCGCCTCCGCCAAGGGCTTATTCCGGGTATGCAAATGCAAAATATGCAACCGGCCTTTCTTATCCGGAAGATCCACCCGGACCTGCCGGTCAAACCGTCCGGGCCTCAACAGCGCCTGATCCAGCGCCTCCGGCCGGTTGGTCGCCGCAATCACCAGACAGCATATCTCGTCCTCCAGAGACAAGCCGTCCATTTGCACCAGCAATTCGTTTAAGGTCTGATCGTGTTCCTGATTATTGCCGCTCTGGCCGCGTTTTCCCCCCAGCACGTCGATCTCGTCAATGAAGATGACCGCGCTTTTCAGCTTGTTTCTACGGGCAGTATCACGGGCCTGGCTAAACAATTTTCGGATACGCTGAGCCCCTACGCCCACATACATCTCGACAAATTCCGAGCCGCTGGCGGCCAGGAAGGACGAATTGGTGAACTGGGCGGCTGCCTTGGCCAGCAAGGTTTTACCCGTTCCCGGCGGTCCGGTAAGAAGCACTCCCTTGAGCGGGCGAATCCCCATCTCCCTGACCTGTGCCGCATTTTTAATGAATTCAAGTGCTTCGCACAATTCATTTTTCGCCACGTCCTGCCCGCCGATATCCTCGAAACGGATCAGGCTCTGCCGGGCTTTCCGGCTGTCCATCGCAGCAAAGGAGCGGCCAACGGCATGCTGATTGCCGACATAAAACAAAGCGGCAACAATCCCCAGCAAAAACAAAACCGGAAGGATATTAAATCCCTTCCATTGCAAATACGCCAAAATCCCGACGCCAGTGCCGACAATGATTTCCATCCGGTGCACGCTGTCACCTCCCTTTATACTCTGCTGTAAAACTCATCTTCAATGTCGAAACAGGGACCGTTCAAGAAGGTCCAGGTGCTAGGTAAGAGAAACGCTTGCGTTTCCGTACTAGTGAAGAACTCAGGCGCCTTTTCAGCCTAAGAGGCCACCACCATTACCGTTCTCCCGAAAAGCCGCAAATTCTGATACAGCGCGACGAGGCCGCGCGCACAGGAGGCTGAAACGACGCGGATGGGCCTTTTTCAACGGTCCCCTCGCGGCACTACGACGTACATATCCTGATCGGCCCGGGAAAAATGTAAATAGATTCTTTGCCGGTCTACATAGATAGCAGCCCGGACTCCGGCTTGCCCGGATTTTTCCTCAATCCGCCGGACCATGGAGCTGAATTGGCCGGTTTGCACCGCCTCTTCCGCATCATATTGAACGGTGTAGTAAAATTGCTCCAATTCAGGCGTCCGTGTATCCTGCAGCAGAATACGAAATTGCCCCTGGCCCAGAATTTTTTCAGCGGCCGCCCAAAGGGCTTCATACGTTTCTTCAAAATTGTCGGTCCGTCCCAGGGTAACCCGCAGTAAGGCAATCCCGTCTTCCCTAGTCCGGCTTACTGTCTGCACCCCTTCTATACCTTGAAAGGCATGATCCAGAGGTTTGTCTTTGGCCAAAAGATACCAGGCCTTTTCGCCGCCGAGCAGTAACAGAACCGTCAGCGCTAAAGCCAGCAGGCAGACCGGCCAATTGTATTTCCGCAGATTCATCGCCATTTCCTCTTATCTTTCCCTTTGAGTTAACATAATCATTATACCATTGTTACAACTTGCCGCCTAGACCTGTCCAGATATTTCTATTTGCCGGCACATGACAAACGGCAGGCCGTCGGCCTGCCGTCACGCAGTTTTGGAAAAGAACTGACTTCCCGGATATTAATCGAAATTTTGCTTCCACAGCAGTTGATATTGCCCGTCATCGCGCTGAATATATAAACGCAAATCAGTATTTGGCCATTTAAAGCTAAACCCTTCCCCTGAAGTAAAGAACAGCCCTGGCAGCACTTCCTTTTGCCAGGTTTTGCGGGTAAGACGCAGGGACAGATCATGATCAGCCTGTTCACTGACCAATCCTTTTTTACCCAGTTCAAGCCGCAAGGTGTCGCTCTGTTCCCGACCTTCATTCCCCGCTTCGGGTTCGCCGGCAATACCCGGCTTATCAGTAAAATTCTTCGTGGTACTCTGGACTGGATAGTCCATTGCCGCAGCAGAAGCCATTGCAACCAGCCACGCTTGCGATGAGAAGCTATGATAAAGTCCGCTGACCCAAAGCACTGCCAGCATTGCTAATAAATACTTACTCTTCAAGCGATCCTGCACCTCCGCCATAAACCGAAGCCACCGCTATTTTCTATCAACACTATTGTACTATAGCCAAATGCTCTTGTCGATTAAGACAAAACATCTCCTGCCTGGTTATATCATACAAATTGGCGATTTCTAGGCGAAAGCCCCTCATAAACGGCCACAACCGGGGCTCCTGCAAGGCAATGCAAGGTATCATTGCCCTGACCGATTTTAAAGCCTGGCGGATTACTGTTTCTTGCTTTCTAAATACTCGTCATAGGTCATCCGTTTATCAACTATTCCGTTGTCAGTTATCTCAATGATACGATTCGCTACTGTTTGAACAAATTGATGGTCGTGTGACACAAAGAAGACAGTGCCCTCAAAACTAATCAGACCGTTATTTAAAGCCGTAATTGATTCTAAATCCAAGTGATTGGTTGGTTCATCGAATATGAGGACATTCGCGCCGCTCAGCATCATCCGGGCAATCATACAGCGAACTTTCTCGCCGCCTGATAATACGTTTGCCGCTTTTTGGCTGTCTTCTCCCGAAAACAGCATCCGTCCCAGGAAGCCCCGAATAAACGTTTCATCCTGGTCTCGCGAAAACTGTCTCAGCCAATCCACCAAATTAAGGTCAACGCCGTCAAAGTAAGAAGAGTTATCTTTAGGGAAATAAGCTTGGGATGTGGTTACACCCCACTTAAAGTCGCCGCTATTCGCTTGCATTTCTCCCATTAGAACTTGAAACAGCGTAGTTTTGGCCAAGCCCTTGGGTCCAACGAAAGCGATCTTATCGCCTTTTTCTACTCTAAAGCCAACCTCCGGCAACACCTGCTCGCCGTCTATGATTTTGGTGAGTCCTTCCACTGTAAGCAGCTGGTCGCCAGCCTCACGGTCAGACTTAAAGGCAATATAAGGATATTTACGGGAAGAGGGCTTAATATCTTCCAGCGTAAGTTTCTCAAGCAGCTTCTTACGCGATGTCGCTTGCTTTGATTTGGAAGCATTGGCGCTAAACCGCTGAATAAAGCTTTGGAGTTCTTTTATCTTCTCTTCCGTTTTCCTATTGCCTTCTTTCGAGAGTCTTAACGCCAGTTCGCTTGACTCGAGCCAAAAGTCATAGTTGCCAACAAAGAGTTGGATTTTGCCAAAATCAATGTCGGCAATATGGGTGCAAACTTTATTTAGAAAGTGACGGTCATGGGAAACAACAATAACTGTATTCTCAAAATTATACAGGAAGTCTTCAAGCCACTGAACAGACTCCACATCCAGATGGTTAGTCGGCTCATCCAGCAGCAGTATATCAGGATTGCCAAACAGAGTTTGCGCCAGCAGTACCCGAACTTTTTCATTGCCGGATAAATCCTTCATTTTTTGGCAGTGGAGGCTTTCCCCAATTCCCAGGCCGTGAAGGAGTTTAGCCGCCTCGGTCTCGGCATCCCATCCGTTTAATTCGGCAAATTCACCCTCCAGCTCGGATACCTTTATCCCATCCTCGTCCGAAAAATCCGATTTCGCATAGAGCGCATCTTTTTCTTCCATGATGGCATACAGCCTGGCATGCCCCACGATAACGGTTTTCAGGACTTCAAATTCATCAAATTCATAATGATTTTGCTTAAGAACAGCCAGGCGTTCCCCCGGCGTAATATCCACGCTCCCTGTACTCGGTTCAACTTCACCCGATAAAATTTTTAAGAAAGTCGATTTGCCGGTGCCATTAGCGCCAATCAGCCCATAACAGTTTCCCGGGGTAAATTTGATATGGACATCCTCAAATAAAACCCGCTTCCCATATCGAAGACTCAATGCAGTTGTACTAATCACTTAAAATTCCGCCTTCCATAATCAGTAGTCAGTAGTATGTAGTTCAGTAGTCAGTTAAAAGTAAAAGCCGTCGTAATGACGGCCCTGTTATTACATATCCTTAATTACCATAACACAAATTGCATACTGCGTCAAACAATATCCTCCTTAAAAAGCAGGGCCCGCAAGCCCTCTCTGCCTGTGCTTCACTCCCGTCATAGTCTGTTCCCATATTGAGCCAGCAGCTTCGTCATCGCAGAGGCAGGCAAGGGTTCGCTAAAGAGATATCCCTGCATATAGTCGCATTGCAAATCTTTTAGAAAACTCAATTGCCCGACCGTCTCGACCCCTTCCGCTACCACCACATAGTTAAGATTTTTCGCCAGAGCCAGAATCATTCGGACGATGATTGCTCCTTCCGAATTAGTATGGATATCCTGAATGAAAGAACGATCGATTTTGAGTGAGTTGATATGAAAGCGTTTCAGATAAATTAAAGAAGAATAACCGACGCCAAAATCGTCAAGGGCGATCCGGATCCCCATCGTCCGAAGCGCCTGCAGCACCTGAACCGTATGTTCGGCATTCTCCATCGCCATTGTTTCAGTGATTTCCAGGACTAAATTTTCTGGCTTCACACCGGCCTTATCCATGGCGCGGGAAATAACCTTTATAAGGTCTTTCTGCTGCAGCTGATGGGCCGAAAGATTCACAGCCATCAGCAGATCTGGCAGACCGGCGTCCTGCCAGATCCTGCTCTGGCGGCAGGCTGTGTTTAGTACCCATTCACCGATTTTCAGGATCAATCCAGTCTCTTCCGCCACCGGGATAAAGTCCTGAGGCGGGATCAATCCCTTTGTCGGATGCTGCCAGCGGAGCAGAGCCTCAACGCCGACGATGCGACCGTTGCCGGCAACCTGGGGCTGATAATGCAGGATAAATTGCTGTTCTTCAATGGCCCGGTGCAATTCCGTCTCAATCTCCAGACGCCGGGAAAACTGTATGGCCATATCCGGCAGATAGTACTGATACTTTCCTTTTCCCTGCTCTTTCGCCTGATACATGGCAATGTCGGCTTGCCGCAAGAGGGCGTCGGCATCCGTCGAGTGACTTTCGGAGGATAAAGCAATACCCGCTTTGCAGGTTACACGATAGGTACTCCCGTTATGCTGCCAGGGAGTCGCCACTGCCTGAATCAGTTTGTCGACAGTAGCGTCGATATTATCAAGAGATTGGCCGTTTTTCACCAGGACCATAAATTCATCCCCGCCCAGGCGGCCGACAGTATCATTGCCCGAGACAGAGGCCGCCAGTCTTCCGCCAACCGCCTTGAGAAGTTCGTCCCCGGCCAAATGACCCAGGGTATCATTCATCAGTTTAAAACCATCTAAATCAAGAAAGATGACCGCCAGTTTTTCCTTGCCCGCAGAGGCGTCTTCAACGGCCTTTTGCAGCCGGTCCCGCAATAAATAGCGATTAGGCAAGCCGGTCAAGGCGTCATAATATAAATTGCGATAGTTCCACTCGCTAAGGGTTAATGTCTTGGTTTGTCCTTCAAACGTTTCAAACTGCTGTCGCAGTTCTTCCTCGGCAGCGGCAAGTTCCTCATAGGACGATTCCAGTTCCTGCTGCGCGATCATCAGCTTATTGCCGGATTCTACTGCTGTCCGTAAAAAGCGTTGAACCAAGAGATACAAAAGAATCGCCGTCACCAAAACAAACGTCCAGCCTTTATAAGTATTCATGCGTATAAAGGTAGGCATGTCAACATCCAACAGAGCAACCGCCTGGTCGGAAAGCAAAATCCACAAAGAACTTGCCACAAGATACCAAAAAGAAATTTTTAAACTGATTTTTCCGCTGCTCAATGTGCGCACAGCTTGTTTGACACTGTCAGAAAGGAATAAAGGCATGATCGATACCTCTTTAATCGCATATAGATCAATTCGTCGTTTTTAAGCTGCATTCTAAAGTAAAACCTTTCTTCAAATTATTCAGAATTCCTCTCTCGAGTTTTGCATATTAATAATTTTGCATTTTTTTGTTTAAAAATTCCGGAGCATTGAACCCCTTACATGATCCACAAAAATAGCAAAGGAATTCCCAGACCGACAAATACGGCAGTGGTCAAAACAAATGCAGCCATGGCTATGTTAACGTTCAATTGGTTCATCTGTGCGGCAATTACAGTATTGACAGCAGTAGGCATGGCGGCAAGAAGAACAACGGTATGTAAAATTGCTTTGTCCCCGTTGGCAATCAATCCATTGGCTAACAAATAGGCAGCCAGGGGCGTCACAATAAATTTAACCGGCAAGAGATCCAACAGTTCGCTGTAATATTTACGCATACCGGCGATATCGATAGAATAGCCTATGGGGAGTAAGGCTGTCCAGGCGCCGATATGCACCAAAGGGTCTACTGCCGCCGCGGCCAAAGCCGGCCGGGCTATCCCGGACAGGTTCAGCAGAAGGCCAACGATCGTACCCACTACCGGCAGCTGATTCGGGGTGATGAAGATAGCTGACACGGACTGCCCGTCAAAACGGCCGCCGATGCTTTTCTGATAATAGTACGCTGCCAGAGGAAAACAAAAGGAAAACATGACCACATTTTGCAGCATAACAACCATCTGCCCTGCCGCAAAGCCTGTTTCCCCATAAAAGATATAAGCGCACAGGCCGCCTAATGTAGTGGTGTTGGATAATATGGCGCTCAGAACATAGCTTCCTTTGTCCAGGGGATCGGGAAATTTCTTTTCTACCCGAAAATAGGCAACGATCCCCGGAATCATGCAAAGCAAAACACCGATAGCCGGCAGCCAGATCAATGAATAGTTAAGCGGCAGCACCCACAAAGTCAATATGGCTAAAACCGGCACAAAACCCCAGATGTTGGTCCGGACCAACCGCCGGGAAATATCCTGATCAAACCAGGCCCGGCAACGGCATAAATATCCGACAGCCAAAGGCAGGATCAGGTCCGCAAACAGGTACAGCAATTTTGTAAATATATCCACAATATTGGTGGCTCCTTAAAAAGTACTTTCTAATTTGCATCTGATTTAGATTGAACGAAACGAATGGATACTTTACTAGTATAGCATGTGACTAGGTTCGGCGAAAGAAGAATGCTTCGCCGCCAGTGAGTCTGGAACTCCACCTGTCTGGATTGCGCGGACAGTATATTGACAGACAGTAAAAAAAAGGATATTATAAATTTAAACTCTATGTACTGATTTTGTCATTTCGGTACAAAGCCACACTGATCAGTGAAAGATGCCCCCCGGAAATGCATGTTTAATTGGCAGATCCACTTAAAACAGGTTAAGGAAGAAAGGAGAACAGTTGTAGATTTCTCCATCTTACGAAATCCCTTTATACATACAAACACGGTTGACATATGTAAAAAAAAGGAATAGCATAATTGTTAAATAATGGATAACCTGTTGAATGTTAACCGGAAATTTGAGGTGAATTATTTTGCGTAACCGGATTCAGATTACGGCAGCCGAAAAAATGGATATGTGCAGCATCAAGCCAGACACGCGCAGCAACCTTCTGTTTTTCAAAAGGAAACTGCTGGAATTCGTCGCGCTTGCCGTGAGCGCCGCGATCATTTTACAGGCGCCGTTTATTGATGTCTTGATTTTAAAAAATACCATTACGGAAACCTCGCTGACAGAACTGCTTCAGGGAAGTATTTTAACTATGATTGCCGGCATTTTTATCTATCTTTCCCGGCATCATCCGGTTCCCGGAACCAAATACGGCATGGTTCTGATCGCCGGCTTTTTCTCCTGTGCCGTGATTCGGGAGCTGGATTTTATTACGGATCAGCTCCACATTTCCTGGTTTTACTTTGTACTGGCTATTGTCTCTTACATGATCTTTTTAGCCTGGCGGCACCCGGATATACTGGATGGAGTCGTGGATTTCTGCAAAAGCGAAAGCTATTACATCATGCTTTGCGGCTTGCTGACGGTTTTCGTTTTCTCCCGCTTGATGGGCATGGGGCTGCTATGGCAGAATCTATTAAACGAATCATACCTCCGGGTCGTAAAAAATGCGATGGAGGAAGGAACCGAATTATTCGGTTATACCCTCTGTTTAATTTCGGCCTTAAAATATACGGTCTCATTATCCGGGCGGAAAGAATATTGACACGTACTAAAAAGGAGGATATCATAAACTTAAAATTTCTGTACCATTTTTGTCTTTTTGGTACAACAGCAACTGAGGTGACATGTTCTTGCGTGACCACATTGTCTTAGCCGCTGCCGAAGAACTGAAAACCCGAGGCGTAAAGTTCACGATGAATGACCTGGCCAAGCGGCTTAGTCTCAGCAAAACGACTTTATATGATCACTTTGCCGCAAAAAGCGATCTGATACAGGAACTGGTAAACAGGAGCAGCCAAACTATTCAGGAACAGGAAGATGAGATTTATAAGAATGCCCGACTATCCACTGCCGAAAAAATTCAAAGTCTGCTGAAAATCAGTCAAAAAGTATTTGGGCCGGTTTACAATCGTGCGATTCACGATGATTTCCGACATTATTATCCTGATCATTATAAGCAGCTATCAGATTTTCGCCAGGAACGTCTCGATAAGCTGATGGCGCTTATCCAGCAGGGTATAGAAGAACACGCATTTCGCCCTGTCAACGTCTCTGTATTCAGGCAGTTGATCATCAGCGTACTGGATGATTTATGTTCCTTTCAATTTTTAGAAAAAAACAACATGACCTATGCAGATGCATTGACCGCACTCTCGGACATTATTTTACATGGTCTGATCCCGCCAAAAGAAGGTGATATCCGTTGAAACAAATCCTGGTGCTATTACTGACCGTCAGCGTGCTGCTCGGTTCACCGGTCAGCGGCGCTGCCGGGCCCCAGGAAGACTATGAGTTAGCCGCCCGGATCTATCTGTCGGTCGGCGCCAGCGCTGCCGCCTATAGTGGCCGACTCGGCGAACTGGCCAGTTATTACCTGGAACAGAATGGCTGGCAAATTGACCATTACATCCAGGCTCACGGACGTAATGGCGCTCGTTACCTGATTGCCCGGCGAGAGGGTGTTCCTTATTATCTGGTAGCCATCGTCGGCACAGAGAATAAATGGGACGTTAAAACCGACCTACGAGTGGGTAAAGTCTATTTTGCCGGCAGCACTCCCGAAGAATTCGCCGCCAATGCCGCAAAAAAGAAGACTCCCCCCCACGGAACCGAAGGTCCACAAGGGCTTTAACGAATTTGTCCAGGCCGGTCCGTCGGCTGTTCTGCGCAATCCCCAGCGGATTCACCTTTCTTTTCCCGACTTGCTCCGCAATGACAGAAATTACAAGCTGCTCCTGACCGGCCACAGTCTCGGCGGCGCAGCCGCCACCCTGTCCGGGGCCCGGCTGTTAAGCATGGGAGTCAGCCCGGATCAGCTGGAGATCATCACGTTTGGTGCCCCCGCCGTAGGCAATGCGGCTTTTGCCGCTCATTACGAGCCAATCCTTCCCCTCACCCGGATCGTCCATTCCGGCGATAAGGTAACCGGCGTCCTGCAAACTCTGGCCGGCGGCTACCGGCAGTTCGGCCGGGAAATTCTATGGCGACCGCCGGATATGGTGGACGATGCGCATGAATTGGCCGGTTATATTGATTCGGCGATAAAGAACTACTATGACAAACGCCGTCTGGCTATTGAGGCCGGCATGCCGCAGCCTGTCCTTCCCGGCGGCAAATACCAAAATCACGAACGCGTCTATATCACCCCGCTTACCAACAATCTTCTCTCCGACCTGTCGTCCGATTTCTGGTACATGCAAGAAGCCTTACTGGATGAATACCGGCAAGCCTTGCCGGATTCCGTTATAGCCAAAGACCGGACTAACTGGCGAGAAGCAGCCGTCGCCGCTGGCTGCCGCTGGGCCGTGGTCTCCGAGGTGGGCGCTGTGAAAATGAAGGAAGTAGAGAACACTTACTACATCATATTTACGCAAACTGTCTATAATATCACAAACGACAGCGCTTCCGTAGCCGCCACCGCTGTTTTTTCAACATCAACCTCTACCTTGACCCCCTTGGGCGCCTTCATTCATACTTTCAAAGGAATGCATGCCCAATTGGCGGATCAGTTTAACAAAGCAAGCCAGGGAAAATAGTTATACGGCCCTCTCCCGTTTACTATCGGGAGGGGGCCGATGTATTTCCAGAACCTGAACTTTTAGACAAGCCACCCTCCCCGTACATAAAACGGGCTGAGGGTGGCTGTATTGCTCTTACCGCAGTTTTTCAACCGCCGGTTTCATGACCAACAGAGGGCCGCTACGGCCTCTAACGAGAAACTTGGTAACAGTTCCATTTATTTTATAGCACTGTGCAGTTCATCGACATATGTTTTGATATTCGCAACGGAAGCATCCAGTCTTTCTTTTTCGGCTTTGGTAAGAGCCAGATCAAATACTGTCCCGGCTCCATTTTTACCGATAACCGTAGGAAGACTTAAAGGCGCTCCATATCTTTCGTTCACCGTACAAACCGGGAGTATGGCAGAAGCGTTATGAACGATTGCCTCCAGAACGATACAGGCTGAAACCGCAGGGGCAAATACCGTACCGCCTTTCAGGGCAATCACTTCACCGGAAGTAGCAATCACGTGATCAATGATATCGGTCAGTATCTTATCGGAATAGGCCGGGAATTGTTCCAGGGAAATACCCTTAATTTTTATATTGGAAGCTACAGGGACCATTGTTTCACCATGCTCGCCAATCACATATGCATCAATATCACGCGCATTCACTGTAAACTCCCGGCTCAGGAAGGCACGATACCGGGCAGTATCAAGAACCGTACCCATTCCAATAACCCTGGACGCAGGAAAACCGGAAACTTCATAAGCCAGTTGGACCATTACATCCAGAGGATTGGTAACCATGAAAAGGATGCACTCCGGACTGTAGTTCACGACTTGGCGAACAATATCCGCTATCAGCCGGGCGTTTCTCTCCAGCAGCAGGACTCTGGGCTCATCGTGCCTGCGGGGAATGCCGGCAGTGATAATAACAACATCTGAGCCTGCGGTGTCTTCATAGCTGCCGGCATGAAATAGGGTTTGAGGTTCATAGGCTTCGCACTGCATGATATCGAACATCTCGCCGCGAGCTTTATCGCTGTTTACGTCAACCAGGACAATTTCGTGGGCGAAATTTTTCAGCATGGCGGTAAACGCTATAGTGGCGCCAACTTTGCCGCATCCGATAACAGAAAATTTCATGTTCGTTTCTCCTTCGATATTCTTATTTGCTTTGCATGTTATCAGAATTTAGTATGAGATAATTGCCAAACTATATGCTTTAACAGTGTGAGCATTAATACCCGGGCTAATTTGCCGAACGGCAAAAAGGCTTTGAAAAAATTTCGCAAAGCCTTAAATAATCCCAGGATTACCTCTTTATTATTGCTTTTAAGATTTGACTGTACAGAATGTATACAGTTTATAATGCGTTGAGGAGAAAATAAATTTGTTAGATCAAAACTATTATTGCTGGAGGATGATAGTGGGTTCGTTTACCATTTCCGCGCTGCTGATTTGAATGTTTGCCAGCAGTTTAGTATATATTATGAAGAAAAAATTCATCTTATTGACGGGCGTTTTAATCTGTGCAGTAGCTACGGGAAGTTATCTGTTTTCCGGAAACCTGGCTGCGTTGCTTAGCTTCCGGCTCATCCATGGAATTGGCTTTGGTGTTGCCAGCACCTACTTTGCTACATTGGCATCGGAAGAATTGCCTTCCAGCCGATTAGGAGAAGGAATGGGCTACTTCGGAGTGGGAGAAACAATTACCGGCATCTTTATCAGAGTGATATCAGGAAAGATATTTGACGCGAAGGGCCCCGTATATGTGCTTATTCCCTGCGGTTTCAGCTTGATTATTGCTATGATTCTCATTGCTCACAGCAATTCCGAGCTGCTTCTTAATATCTCTGCTCTATTTTACGGAGTTGCATTCGGTGCAATTTTCCCTGCAGTACAGGCTTGGATCATCAGTGATGTTGAGGCAGAGGATAGGGAAGCCGCAGTAGGCTCATTTCTTAACTTTTTTGACCTGGGGATTGGAGGCGGTTCGCTGCTCTTGGGATTGGTTATCGAAGCGACTTCTTATAAAACAATGTATCTTTTGTTGATATTGTTTATTGTAGCTTACATGGTTTTGAGTATTTATATAAAGAAATATCAAAAACAGAAATCGCCTACGGAGTCTGACAACAGCTAAGCTGGTTTTATTTTTGGACATGTATTGCTATTTGCAAAAGATATTGCCCGGAGTCCATCGTAGATATTTCATCAAACAAATACTCTTCATAGGCATTGCCGCAGATCGTAAGACCGGCTTCTTTAATATAGGCCAAAAGACGATTGTATAGATTGCTGCCCCTGCCGTACTCCGCCTGTTCCTGCCCGATGACATATAAGCCTCTGGGTTTTTGTGCATTGTTGGGATAGCTGCTTCCGGATACAGGGCGGTAGTAGTAGTAGGACGGGTGCAGATAAATTCCCTTCATCAGATCTGCATGGGAAATGATGATCCCGGTCGGCAAACCGCGAATCACCTTGTTTTTCCTGCAAAACTCATAAAAATCCAAGAGATAGTACCAGCCCTTCAGCAAATGGTTATTCGCATCCGCAGGAAGCTCCGGCCCCAACAAAATCGGGGTTGCTTCACACTCCTTTAGAGCAATGGAATCTATATTCCGCTCCGCATCAATCCCCTGCTGAGTCAAATCAATTCGAGTGTCCAGCATATCGCTGATTTGTACAAGCATCTTAATCTTTTCCTGCACAATCTCCTTTTGCCTGTTCAGCATACAAATCATTTTTTCCGGGGAGCGTCCGCACAAATACGCTTTAATTTCTTTCAGCGGCATATCAATCTCCCGTAATACGGTAATAACATTTGCGGTGTCAATCTGCTGATAAGTGTAATAACGGTAATTGTTCTGCCCATCTACCCTTGTGGGCGATAGAAGTCCTATCTTGTCATAGAATATGAGATTCTTGCGTGTAATTCCGGTTACCTGTGCAAACTCGCTGATTTTCATATGATTACTTCTCATAACTTCCCCTTTTATTGTTTTTAAGAGTTGACCGTATAGCGTGTGTACAGTTTATCATACTGATCCATATCAGCCAAATCAACGTTATTTAGTAAAGAGAGAATTTATGCTGCAATTTTGGGTTCCAGGAGGATTTAACCTTGCTAAAGCTGTTGAAATTCATTGTTCCCTATAAAAAAAGAGTGTTTGCGGGGCAATGTCATTAAGTTAAGGAAGCCGAAACGAGAAAAGA